>CALJKZ010000695.1 GCA_937983085.1 uncultured Gemmatimonadales bacterium | reverse complement strand
TCTCTTCCCTGCCCCACCCCGACGACTACTTCGGGGCAGTCATCTGCAGCGCCGTCCTCCATTTCTCCGAGGACTCGGCGGAATTCGAAGCCAGTATGACCGAATTGTGGCGCGTGCTCCGACCAGGCGGGATCTTCTTCGCCCGACTCGCCTCCACCATCGGCATGGAGGAGCGAGTCGACCACCTGAGAGACCGTTGGCACCACCTACCCGATGGGAGCGAGCGGTTCCTGGTGGACGAGGACTACCTCACCGAGATCGCCGCACGGCTCGGCGCCGCGCAGATCGACCCGCTGAAGACCACCGTCGTCCAGAACATGCGAGCGATGACGACGTGGGTGCTGCGGAAGTAGACTCGCTAGTCCGACGTCACCCGCGACACCACCACGGTCACGTCCTGATCGTGGTACAGCGCGCCATCGTCCCCGCGAGCCCTGAGGATGTATGTCCCGGGTTCATCGAAGGTCACAGTGGTGCGCCACACGCCGTCGTCGGGAACCGGCGTCCGCGTCCAGAGTGGCGCCCACGGCGAGTTCGCTCCCGACCGGGTGTCCTCCCAGGTCTTCACCTGAGGTGGATCGAAGCTCGGAGTGGCGTCGCCTTCGCCTCGGTAAAGGAACCAGGCGACGTGGTGCCATACGACCTTCTGGACGGTGATACGGGTAGGCGGACGTAGCTGAGCAGCGGACAGCCTGGGTGGCCCCTCGCGTTCCGCCGCCGCCTGCGCGGCCCGCTCCTGCCGGCCGTGCCAACTCTCGATGGCCCGAGTCAGGCCGTCGTCCTCCATACGCACCGCGAGTTCCAGGGGCTGTCCGACGGCGACGCGGTACTCGTTGCCGCCCTCGACGGTGATCACCGGGGGTTCGTTCGCCCGCGTCTCCGCGTCGCTCGCCCCGATGCCCAGGGCTCCCGTCTCCGACGCGATGACGATGTTGTCCAGACGCTGGTCGATCCCGAGAGTGCCGTACGCCCGCTCGGTTTGACCGGCCGAGGTGAGCGTCCACACCATCTCCTGATCCTCATCGAAATCGGCGGGGACATCGACCGTGAACACGAAGCGGTTCCGCCGCGGCAGGAAGTGGGTGGGCTGCCCCTGATCCCGCGGTCCCGGCGAGAAGTGGTTGTCCTCGCCCACCGGCACATCGAGCTCTTCGGCCCAGTTCCGATTCATATAACCGAAGACCATGGTGTAGGAGCCGTCCTCGTTCTCCAGCCATCCCTCATAGGCCGGCGCCACGTTCTGACCGCGCTGGTAGGAAATCTGGGCGTCGGCAGATGTAGGGGACCCGACAACGGCCACCGTGGCGGCCACCCCTACCCACCTGGCGACCCGCGACCTCGGCTGTGCGGATGGACGCAAACGCCTCATCGCCCCCCCTCCGGGATGACCAGGCACAAAGGACAACCGATGACGTGGTCGTTGGGCCCGAGATTCAGTCGGGCCCGTCTCTGAGCCATCTCGTCTTCGAACTGCTCCTGGGTCATCGATAGTCGCATGCCGAGATCGATGAACATGTTCGCCACCGACCGGTTCCCCGAACCCTGCCAGTTCCGGGGATCGGGAATGTTGAAGTTCTCCTCCGTGTTGTTCATGTAGCCGGTGATGTGGAGGACGGTGCCGGCGGGCAGCAGGGGCTGGTGGTCGTCCTCGAAGATGTACGTCCGGACCCAGTTGTGGTCGTACCCGACGCACGAGAGCGTCTCGACGTTGAAGCCCCAGATGGCCTCCAGGCACATCCGGTCCCCGGGCGCGTGCAGGTGGGGCTCGAACGAGACGATCTTCGTCGGCGCCTGGAGCACCGTGTACGCGTGAAGCTCCTGGTCCTTCTCACCCGCACGGATGTCGATGTCGGATCCGTTGCCCAGACCCAGGATCGACTCGCGGTACTTCGGCTGGTAGTCCCTCGGGTGGAAGCGGAAGCCGAACTGCAGGCGCGCACGGGTGTCCCGACCGTTGGAGTGGAGGTGGGTGGAGTTGGAGACGAGTCGCGAGCCCCTCCGCAGGAGCCGCCCGGCATCTTCGTCGAAGACGTCGCCGTTACGACCCACCTCGTGCACCGGCCACGTGGTGCGCCCCCCTTCCCCTTCATCGGTGCGGGTACTCCATACCATGTGGTGGATCACGAAGCGCCCCCCCACGGTCTCCCGACCGGTGCCCGCCGGGGGGACGTCGTTGATCTCGCGGATCTCCACCGACTTCACGTACCGATCCTCGTCGATGGGGATCTCGATGGGGGTGATGTCGCCCCACCAGTCCGGCTCGCCGGCCTTCACCAGGAACTCGTCGGTGGTGACCACGACGTCGGGCTCTCCCAACTGCCACGCACCGGAATCGTCGAACTCGAGCGCCGCCGGCATGTCGGCAGGATCTCCCTCCGGTGCCCCGGCCCGGGCCCACTCGGCGATCATGGTGATCTCGGCGTCGCTCAACGACGGATCGTTCTTGAAGTGCTGGATGCCGATGTCCTTCTCCACGTACCAGGGCGGCATGGCACCCATTCGATCGCGGATGGCCGTGCGCCGCATGATGCGCAGGGCCATGGGCTCGGCGTCCTCATACGTCTCCAGTGAGAACGGAGCGACACCCCCCGACCGATGGCAGTGGACGCAGCTCCGCTGGAAGACCGGAGCGATGTCGCGGCTGAACGTCACCTCGGCGTGCTCGCCACCCTGCTGGGCGTGAGCCGCGCCGGCGGCGACGAGGAGTGCCGCCGCAGCGAGGACCGTCGCGGTCGTCAGGGTCTGAAGCGCCGAAGGGCGCGGGGACGTCGAGGACATGGGCTCTCCTGCCGGGTTGGAGCGTCTACCGCCTTTCTCGTCGCAGGTTAGGCCCCACTGAACCGCCTCGCCACCCTGAGCCTCACCGACGGCCGATTTCTTCGCGTACCGCCCGCCCGCCACCTGTCCGCGGAACGCGAGCCAACGAAACCACCGCTTGGTGGCGTCGTAGAGAGGGAGGACGAAGGGTGAGACGTGAGGTGGGGAGGATGATGATGAGGGTGAGTGAGACGTGGAGGGGCAGGTACGCCTGCGGGTGTCCGACCCGCAGATCGACGGCCTATGCCCGATCGGGGGCCACCGCGCCCTTCTGCCTGCGTCACGGCGCAGGCTTCGGGGCGCTGACGATGATGGTCCGCCGGGCGGAATGCTGGTCTCGCGGGCTGCGCGGGCGATGGGTGACCGGGCGAGCCCAGTCCACATCCCTGGCTCGGCCGACCAACGACTGACCCCCGGACGAGCGCGCGTCAGGTGTGCCCTCGACGGACCCACCGACTACTCAGCTTCGCGCTCTCTTTTTCCCGGCCACCGCCAGCCCCCCTCGGGCCATCTGGGCAGCCCCGGGTCGCCGTCGTATCATCGAGACTGGCGTGACTCACATGCAGTGGAGGATGACGATGAAGCGGTGGCGTAGTGCGGGGATGGGGTTCCTGGTCCTGGCGGTCTCGGCCGTGGACCTGGCGGGCCAGATGCAGCACTCCCTCGTCGTGTCGGCGGACTGGCTCGCCCGACACCTGGACGACGACCACGTGGTGGTGCTCCACGCGGATATGCGTCGGGACGGGTACGACGAGGGTCACATTCCCGGAGCGCACTTCCTGGACATGCGGGAGTTGGTCTGGGACGGCGACCCGGCCTGGGGCACGGAAATGACGGCGCCCGACCGGATCGAGCGAGCCCTCGAGAACGTCGGCGGCCGAGGCGATCTGGACGATCTGCCCTTCTTGATCCGCCAGCACCACGTCGGCGTCCGAGACGATCTGCATCACGTGGTGGTGTACGCCGACAATCCCCTCTTCGCGTCGCGAGCCTTCCTCACCCTCGAGGTCATGGGACTTCGAGGCAGGGTGAATCTCCTCGATGGCGGGTGGGGCGGATGGGTGGAGGACGGGCGCGCCGTTTCCGCGGAGGTCCCGGCCGTGACGCGCGGTGAACTCACCCTCGCCCCGGTGGACGACGTGATGGTGTCGGCCGATTGGATCCACGCGCGCCTCGGCGACGCGAGCGTCGCTCTGGTGGACGCACGTCCCGACGACGAGTACACCGGGGCCGACGGCGGCATGGGAGGCATGACCAATCCGGGCCACATCCCGGGAGCCCGTCAGATGTACTGGGATGATCTCATCGAGAGCCGTGACGTGCCGCGGCTCCACGACCGTGAGGCCCTGAGGGATCTCTTCGAGGCCGCGGGAGCCGAAGCCGGCGACACGGTGGTGGCCTACTGCATGGTGGGCTGGCGGGCGAGCTACACCTACATGGTGGCTCGCCTCCTCGGCTACGAAACCAAGTTCTACGACGGGTCGTGGCACGACTGGGGCACGCGGGACGATCTCCCCTACGAACAGGGTCGTCCCAGGGGCTGAACTCCCTCGGAGGGCGGGCCGATGGCGGGATCAGGGCCCGATGGACCGTACGTGCATCCCAAGTGTTGTTGCCGCTGAGTCTCTCGCATCGAGTACCCAACCGAATCCACGACACGACCATGGAAGACAAAGCAGTCGACAACGGGGGCGGATGCCCCGTCATGCACGGCGCCCTCCCCCCGACCCGGGCCGGAGGTACGTCGAACCGTGACTGGTGGCCCAACCAGCTCAATCTCGCCGTCCTTCACCAGAACTCCCCTGCCGGCAATCCGCTGGGAGAGGACTTCGACTACGCCGCGGCGTTCGGCACCCTCGACCTCGAGGCCGTGAAGCAGGACCTCTACGACCTCATGACCGACTCGCAGGAGTGGTGGCCCGCCGACTGGGGGCACTACGGTCCCTTCTTCATTCGCATGGCGTGGCACAGCGCTGGGACGTACCGGACCGCTGACGGACGCGGGGGCGCGTCATCGGGAACGCAACGCTTCGCGCCCCTCAACAGCTGGCCCGACAACGGGAACCTGGACAAGGCGCGCCGGCTGCTGTGGCCCATCAAGAAGAAGTACGGAAACGCTATCTCCTGGGCCGATCTCATGATCCTGGCGGGTGACTGCGCCCTCGAGTCGATGGGCTTCGAGACCTTCGGCTTCGCCGGTGGGCGCGAGGACGTGTGGGAGCCCGAGACCGACATCTATTGGGGTTCGGAGCGGGAGTGGCTCGGTGACGAGCGCTACTCGGGCGAGCGCGAATTGGCCAATCCCCTGGCAGCCGTCCAGATGGGCCTCATCTACGTGAATCCGGAAGGGCCCAACGGCAAGCCCGACCCGCTGGCCGCCGCGGTGGACATCCGGGAGACCTTCGCGCGCATGGCCATGGACGACGAGGAGACCGTGGCCCTCATCGCCGGCGGTCACACGTTCGGGAAGTGCCACGGAGCCGGCGACAAGGCGCTGGTCGGGCCCGAGCCCGAGGGCGCGACGATCGCGGAGCAGGGCCTGGGATGGACGAGCACCCACGGCACGGGACTCGGCGTCGACTCCATCACCAGTGGTCTGGAAGGAGCGTGGACGCCGACCCCCACCCAGTGGGACAACGGCTACTTCGACATGCTCTTCGGCTACGAGTGGGAGCTCACGAAGAGTCCGTCGGGAGCCTATCAGTGGACGCCCACGGACGCATCGGCCGCCACACTCGTCCCCGACGCCCACGACCCCTCCAAGCGCCACGCACCGATGATGGCCACGACGGATCTGTCGTTGAAGGAGGACCCCGTCTACCGGCCCATCGCCGAGCGCTTCCACCAGAACCCCGACGAGCTGGCCGACGCCTTCGCCCGGGCCTGGTTCAAGCTCACCCATCGGGACATGGGCCCCCGCGCACGATACCTGGGGCCCCTGGTTCCCGCCGAGGAGCTCATCTGGCAGGACCCCGTTCCCGAAGTGGATCATGCCCTCGTCGACGCCGACGATATCGAGACCCTCAAGGCGAAGATCCTGGCGACGGGTCTCACCGTTTCGGAGTTGGTGTACACCGCCTGGTCCTCCGCCTCGACGTTCCGAGGGTCGGACAAGCGCGGGGGAGCCAACGGCGCACGCATCCGTCTCGCGCCACAGAACGGATGGGAGGTGAATCAGCCGGAACAACTGGCCCGCGTGTTGGAGAGCCTCGAGTCGGTGCGCAACGACTTCAACGACGGCCAGGACGGCGACACGCGGGTGTCGCTGGCCGACCTCATCGTTCTCGGTGGATGCGCGGCGGTGGAGAAGGCTGCGCGAGACGCCGGCTACGACGTGAGCGTTCCGTTCACGCCGGGTCGCGCCGACGCCGACGCCGAGCAGACGGACGCCGACTCGTTCGACGTCCTCGAGCCCGTGGTGGACGGCTTCCGCAACTATCAGCAGCGGAAGTTCACCATGTCCGCCGAGGAGATCCTGGTCGATCGGGCGCAGCTCCTGACCCTGACGGCGCCGGAGATGACGGTTCTCGTGGGCGGCATGCGCGCCCTGGACGCCAACTTCGAGCGATCGAAACACGGTGTGTTCACCGACCGACCCGGCACCCTGACCAACGACTTCTTCTCGAACCTGTTGGACATGGGGACCAAGTGGACGGCCCTCACAGAAGACGAGCAGGAGTTCGAGGGACGTGATCGTCAGTCGGGCGAGCTCCGTTGGACGGGGACGCGGGTGGATCTGATCTTCGGATCCAACTCACAGCTACGAGCCATCGCCGAGGTCTACGCCTCCGATGACGCCGAGGAGCGCTTCGTCCACGACTTCGTGGCGGCGTGGGACAAGGTCATGAACCTCGACCGCTTCGACGTGGGCTGAGCTCGGCCCGCTGTCCGGCCGGCGCCGGGAGAGCTGAAGTCCCGCGCCGTTGACACACGAGAGCCCGGGCGCCGCGATGGTCTGCGGCACCCGGGCTTGTTCCGGCCTGAGCCAGTGATCCGAGCTGGTGCTGTCGACGTGATCCTCAGTCCGGCGTCCCGGCCGGTCGGGTCGGATCAGTCCTGCCGGGCGGCGTTGGCCTTGATGGCACCGGCCACGTACTCCGCCAATCCGGCCTGGCGGTCATCGTAGTGCGCTTTGAATCGCGCGTCCGACGTGTACATGTCCGCGAGCTTCGCGTGCATGGCCGGGGGGCACGTGTAGTACCAGCGGTCGATGTGGCCTCTCGCCCGTTCCGCGAGGTCCACGGCCTCGTCCGCGTCCACCGCCACACCGCGCGCCAAAGCGTCGGCGAAGTCCGCTTCGATGGATTCGAGCTCGGCCTTGATCACCGCCCAGTCGTCCTTGGAGTACGACGCCGTGCGGCGCTTCGACTGCCGGTACTCCTCGGTCTCGCCCCACCGGGCCTCGACCTCGGCCTGGTAGTCCTGGTTCATGGAGTCGTTCATGAGGTCCTTCCTTCGGGTTGCTCACAAAGAATGGTGTCTCGAATGCTGCAGCGCCTACACCATAGGACCTCACGTAACGTGAGGTTCAAGGGGGGTGATAACGCCATACCATGGTCGCCCCCGCAGAGAGCTTGCTTGCCGACCTTCCCCTACCCTGAGATGTTGCGGCGCCGTCTCCCTCCCTTCGCCGAGTCCTCCCATTGTCTGACGTCATCGAGCGCCTCAACGCCGCTCTTCAGGACCGCTACCTCGTCCTTCGGGAACTCGGCGAGGGAGGGATGGCCACAGTGTATCTGGCCGATGACCTCCGCCACGAGCGGAAGGTCGCGCTCAAGGTCCTCAAACCGGAGTTGGCTGCGGTCGTTGGCGCGGAGCGATTCCTCGCCGAAATCAAGACTACGGCGAACCTCCAGCATCCCCACATCCTGCCCCTGTTCGACTCCGGGGAGGCGGACTCGTTCCTCTTCTACGTCATGCCCTTCCTGCAGGGCGACACGCTCCGCGAGCGAATCAATCGCGATAAGCAACTCCCCATCGACGAGGCCATCGGTATCGCAACGGCCGTCGCGGCGGCCCTGCAACATGCCCACGATCGCGGCGTTATCCACCGCGACATCAAGCCGGCCAACATACTCCTCCAGGACGGCCAGCCTGTCGTCGCCGACTTCGGTATCGCGCTGGCTGTGGGGGCCGCCGGTGGGAGTCGGCTCACGGAGACGGGGCTGTCGGTGGGCACACCCTTCTACATGTCTCCCGAGCAGGCCACGGGCGACCAGCACGTGGGTCCGGCCAGCGATACCTACTCCC
>CALJKZ010000694.1 GCA_937983085.1 uncultured Gemmatimonadales bacterium | reverse complement strand
ACAGGCGACGCCGGTCCGGGATCGCTTCGCGAAGCCATCCTCGCCGCCAACGCCAACCACCCTGCACATCGTCTCACCGTCTTCTCCTCCAGGATCACGTTCAATTGGACCACCGTCGCAGCCATCCGCCGACCGTTCACCGCCCGGGTCGGACCCCGGCCCCATCCCACGGCAGGGTGACCTGGGTCACCCCCATGGGCCGGAAGCTGAAGCGCACCGGAAAGCGGTCATACGGCAGATCCTCAGGTAGAGGTCCAAAGCGTCCACCCGCACACTCGACAGCCCCGAGCGCCTCGATGTCGAAGGCGGCGTTGCCCGAGCGACTCACCCAGTCGATCTCGTCCGCTTCCCCTTCGCGGTCGATAGAGAAGAAGACGGTGGTTGGCCAGTTTCCGCCGTCCCTCCACCGGAAACAGCGCTGAATCTGGCGGATGATGTTGTTGTAGTACTGGGGGTAGTCCCGCCGAAGCCCTTCGATGCGGACGTTCAGCGCCTCGCCCGTGACCTCCGGCTCTTCCTCGGGTGGATCGGGCGTCTGCGTCACCACACGGTCATCTGCGACGTCCGGCGGGGGCTCCTCCGCAGGGGGCTCTTCACGCACCGGTTCGGGCTCCGGTTCCGGCTCCTCCACGGGGACGATCTCCTCCACATCCGGCTCCGGCGGCAGGGGATCGGGCTCAGGTCGCTCCACGACCAGCTCCTCGGCAGGCGGCTGGATCTCGACCTCCTCCTGCTGCTGCGCCGGTGGCGCCGGCGAGACGAGTTCGATCTCGTACGTCAGGAACTCGATCTGCTGGGGTTCGTACAGCGTACTCGCCCATGCCAGGGCGAGGAGGGCGACATGGAAGCCCGCCGAAAGTGCCATGGCGCGACGATCGAAGGGGTCGAACCGACGGCGGCGCATCAGCGCGACGGCGTCCAGGGCTCCGCGACCACCGACCAGTTCACGCCGCTGTTCACGGCGATGGCCATGGTCTTGAGCACCGGACCGTAAGGAGCCAGCGAATCGGCTCGGATGAAGACCCGCTCGATCTCTCCCGTCGAGAGAAGTTGAGGCAGGCCGCTCTCCAGTTCGTCCAGGGTGACCGCCGTCTCTTCCATCATGATCTGACCGTCGCGCATGACCGTGATGAAGAAGGGCGATTCCTGGGACGTGAGGGGCGGTACGTCGGCACGGGGGATGGCGACCTCGATGCCACCCTGGAGAATCGGTGCCGTGATGATGAAGATGACGAGAAGCGTGAAGGCGACGTCCACCAGGCTCGTGACGTTGATCTCGGCGTTCATCGGCAGATCGGAGCGGCTTCGTCCCCGCCCGCCTCGGCGATGCGACCCCAGAGAGCTCATGGACACACCCTCCGCCCGTGCTCCACGGCGCTACACCTGCCCTTCGCGGGCCAGCGTCCCGATGAACTCACTGGAGAAGCCCTCGAGTTCGCCGCTGACGAGGTTCAGCTTGCCCACGAAGTGGTTGTAGGCGATGACCGCCGGGATGGCCACGGCCAGCCCGGCCACCGTCGTGATGAGGGCCTCGGCCACACCCGGCGCCACGGCCATGATGTTGCTGGAACCCGACGAGGTGATGCCCAGAAAGGCGTTCATGACACCGATGACGGTTCCCATGAGCCCCAGGAGGGGCGACACCGACCCGATGACGGCCAGCCATACCAGGCCGCGAGCGAGGTCGTCCCGTTCCTCGGCCTCTTCCTTCTCGAGGACCAGGCGAAGCGCTTCGAGCTGCGTCAGCGATAGGCCCTGGGTCTGAGGTGCCCCCTCCCTGAGCGCCCCCGGCCGAAGCTCGCTGAAGAAGTTGACGCCCTGCCTGAAGACCCGGCCGTAGGGTGAGTCCGGGAGGGCGAGAATGGCCTTGTACGCGTCCTCCAGACGCTGCGCTCGTTCCATCCGCTCGAGGAAGTCGTCGCCCTGCCGGCGCACCGCGCGGAACTGACGAGCCTTACCGAAGATCAGCCACCACGAAGCCAGGGAGAACATGGCCAGAATGGTGAGGACGATCTGGGTGGGAAGCGTCCCACCCACGATCATTTCCCACGCCGTGGTCGGTGGTCGCGACTGGAGGAGGAGGTAGGTGAGGCCCATCGACGATCTCAGTCCCTCTGGTTGGCGATGTACTCGTAGGTTTCCCGCAGCCCTTCTTCCAGCGAGAAGGCGGGTGCCCACCCCCTGCCCTGGATCTTCCCGGAGTTCAACGTGCTGTGCCGCAGCTCGCCGGGTCGGGCCGCCTCATGATTGCGTGGAAGATCCGTGCCGGCGATCCCCTCCAGGACTTCCGCCAACCGGAGGACACTCGTACCGACCCCCGTCCCGACGTTGAAGCCCACGGAATCGAGGCCATCGCCCTCCAGTTCCACTTCCGACGCGAGCATGTTCGCTGCCACGACATCCCTCACGAAGACGTAGTCGCGGGTCTGCTCGCCGTCCCCGAAGATCGAGAGCGGTTCCCCACTCAAGAGCCGGTTGCAGAAGATGGCTACTACACCGGCCTCACCATGCGGATCCTGACGAGGCCCGTAGACGTTGGAGTAGCGCAGGGCGACGTACTCCAGGCCCCGGATGACCCGGTAGTAGTTCAGGTAGAACTCCCCGCCCAGCTTGGTCACGCCGTAAGGCGACAGGGGGAGTTTCGGAGCCGACTCGGGTGTGGGGACCTCCTCCGGCTCCCCGTACACGACCCCCCCGCTGCTCACGTACACGATGCGGCGGGTACCCACCTCCACGGCGGCCTCGGTGATGTTGAGAAGGCCCATGAGGTTGATGGACGCATCCTTCGACGGATCGGCCACCGAGACTCGGACATCGATCTGAGCCGCGTGGTGATTCACCACGTCGAATCTGACCTCCCGAAAGAGGTTCCGGAGCTCGGGGTCGCGGATGTCCATCTCCACGAACTCTGCGCGGTCAGGGATATTCGCCCGGCGCCCGGAGGAGAGGTCGTCCACGATCCAGACGTCGTGGCCG
>CALJKZ010000693.1 GCA_937983085.1 uncultured Gemmatimonadales bacterium | reverse complement strand
TCGCCCGGGACACGCGCCCTCACCGCCGTCCCTCCTTCCACGTCGCGGTTTTGCGCATGAGGTTCGACAGTTCGGCCAGGTCCAGCGTCTCCACGTAGTCCGCAATGCGTTCCGCTTCCTCACCCACGGCCCGCAAGCCCTTCACGAGGTCGGGATGGGAATGGGCCAGGAGATCCAGCCACATGGCGGGGCTGCTCGACGCCAGCCGGGTCATGTCGCTGCCCCCGGGCCCCAGGCTCGACGGTCTGACCTCCTCGGCGGCCAGCACCGCGGCGAGGGCGTTGGAGACCAACTGGGGGAGGTGGCTGGCCAAAGCCATGGCGCGATCATGCTTCGACGCGTCGACCTCCTGGACGGTGGCGCCCACCGCACGCCAGAGCGCACGCACCCGCGTGACGTGGGCCTCCGTCGCGGTGCCGCGGACCATCCACACCCGAGCGCCCTGATACAGGTCCGCCCGGGACGCCCAGAAGCCCGAAGACGCCCCCCCCACCATGGGATGTCCGCCCACCCATCGGTCCTCGGCAGGCGTGCGGCGGACCGCCTCGGCGAGGGGCTGCTTCAGGCTGACGACGTCGGTCAGGGTCGCCGACTCGGGGGTGGCCGCCGCGATGTCGTCCAGCATCTCCAGGCAGGGCCCCAGAGGCATGGCCATGACCACGATGTCGGCATCGGACACGGCCTGGCGCCAATCCGCGCTAGCGAAGCCCACCGCTCCCGCCGTGAGAGCGGCATCCCGCTCCGTCGAACGGGGCGACCATCCCGTGACCCGCTCGGCGGTCTCGAGGGCTGTAAGCGCACGTGCCAGAGACCCGCCCATGAGGCCGAGCCCCAAGATCGTCACCCTGCCCAGGGGCCGCTCAGGCATCCGCGGCCCCGAAGACGTAGACGAGCCTCACTTCGGCCAGGAGGGGGTCGGACGACGCCGCCACCATGAATCGCTGCTGCCGCCTGTGGTGGTCGGCGAGGTCCCGGAAGGGAACCTCCAAGCGAAGAAGGCCTCGCAGAGGACCGTCTGCGCGGATCCCGGTAGCCGCCATGTCCGTAACCTCGCCGAAGACGGATTCCGCGAGTTCCCGGGCGCGCCACTGCGCCGCCCTCACCTCCCAGCGAGCCCGTTGTTCCGCCGGTGTGAGAGGGCGCTGCTGGAGTCGCGGTGCATCCCGATCCGACGCGACGCCCGGCGGCCGTGAAGGCAGGAACGCGCTCACGACCGCGACTCGGCGTGCGCCGACGACAATGCACCGGACTCCTCGTCGCCCTGCCGGACGGTCACCTCCACCGTCATGCCGTCCTTCGCGACTCGCGTTCGGCGAAAGATGGCCCGCGCCTCGGCCTTCAGGCCGCGCGGATCATCGGAGTACCGGGCCGACAGGTGGGTCAGGTACAGGCTCTCGACTTCCGCCTCCGCCGCGACCCTCGCCGCGTCCTCCGACGTGCTGTGTCCAGTCTTCCGCGCCCGGTCCGCTTCCTCGGCCCCGAACGTCGCCTCGTGGATCAGGACGTCGGCGTTCCGCGCCACCTCCACCGTCTGGGCGCAGGGTCGGGTGTCGCCCGTATAGACGACTCGCCGACCCGGGCGGGGAGCGCCCACCAGGTCGGTGGCCCGGACGAGGCGCCCGTCGACTTCCACGTCCTCACCTCGGTGCAGACGCCCGAAAAGCGGGCCCTCCGGGATCCCCAGGTCCCGAGCCTTGTCCACGTCGAAGCGGCCGAGTCGCTCGTCCTCGATGAGAGCCCATCCCACGGCAGGGGTGCCGTGGCCGTGGCGTACCTCGTAGGCCTCGATGGCGTAGTCGTCGGACCGGAAGCCCTCTCCGGGTCGGCACTCGACGACGTCCACCGGGAACGGATTTCGATCCTGCCCCAATTCCACCAGCGCGCGGAGAAGTGGCGCCGAGGTCGTCGGGCCGTAGATGGTCATCGGCTCCGTCCGGTCCTGCAGGGCCATGGTTCGGAGCAGTCCGGTGATCCCGAGGACGTGGTCGGCGTGGAGGTGGGTCACGAAGATGGCCTGCACACCGAACCCCGAGGCGTAGCGCATCATCTGGCGCTGCGTCCCCTCACCGCAGTCGAACAGGAAGAGATCGCCCTCGCGCTGGACCGCGATGCCACTGACGTTCCTTCCGACGGTGGGGCGGGCGGCTGCAGTGCCGAGGAAGGTGAGGCGGATCATCGGTGCGAAGGGTGGAGCGGGTCCTGGTAAGGCACGCAGCGACGGAGGGGTTGGTCGGCGAGCCCGCAAGGTAGCGTGTGTAGCTCATCGACATAAGGAATCTCACCCCCGGCTCTGCAACCGTTCCGTCCTTCTCCCTGTCGAAGGAGACGAGCGGATGAACCCAGAGGAGGAGTGCGGGATGAAGCGATGGACGATGGCGGCGGCGGTGGTCGGTGTGGTGGCGTTGCCGCTGAACGTGGAGGCGCAGTGGGTCCGGTCGGATGAGGGGTGGTGCGACGACTCGTGGGGCAACCGCGACCAGGACCGGGAGTGCTTCGTCCTGGAGGCCGATTTTCCCGCCGAGCGGGCCCTCCGCGTGGATGGTGGGCGCAACGGCGGTATCTCCATCGAAGGATGGGAGCGCGACGTCATCGCGGTTCGCGCCAAGGTCTGGGCCAACGCCTCGTCGCTGGACCGTGCGCGGGCGCTGGCGGACGACGTCCGTGTCCGCCTCGACGACGGGCGTCTCGAGGCCGATGGGCCCAACACCGGTCGCCGTGAGCACTGGGGCGTGAGCTGGGAGGTGATGGTGCCGCGGTCCATCGCTCTCGATCTGGAGACCCACAACGGCGGCATCGACATCGCGGACGTGCGAGGCGACATCCGGTTCGACGCCCTGAACGGTGGAGTGGACCTCCGCCGCGTCGGCGGCGACGTGGTCGGTCACACCACCAACGGGGGCCTTCACATCGAACTCGACGGATCCCGGTGGAGCGGCGAAGGGCTCGATGTCGAGACCACGAACGGTGGGGTCACCCTCATCGTACCCGATGCCTACTCGGCCCGCCTGGAGACGGGCACGGTGAACGGTGGCATCGACATCGACTTCCCCATCACCGTCCAGGGGCGGATCGGACGACGCCTCTCCACCACCCTCGGCGAAGGTGGACCCACCATCCGCGCGACGACCACCAACGGCGGCGTGGAGATTCGCCGCGGAGGACGGGCGATCCGCTAGGCGGATCGGGCGCCCTCGAAGTGGCGGGCGGACCGTAGACACAGTCCGATTCCGGCGGTTTCGTGCTCGGGCCGGCCATCGACAGTGGCCGGCCCGACGCCTATTCTGGGACATCATCGCCGCCACGGAGGCCCCATGCAGAGTCGTCGATCGTTCCTCGGTACCGTGTCCCTTCCCGCCGCTGCCGCCGCGGCCGGCTTCACGTTCCGGCCCACCGAGTTGCGAGCCGAGGCCCTGGACATCGCCGCCACACTCGCCCGCCATCCGGGCACGGCATCGGACGTCGTCGCCGACGAGGACTTCTGGTTCGAGGTCCAGGGCGCCTTCACCGTCGATCGCACCCTGGTCAATCTGAACAACGGGGGCGTGAGTCCGGCGCCGAAGCTGGTCCAGGACGCGATGAAGAGGCACCAGGACTACTCGAACCTGGCTCCCACGTACACCATGTGGCAGATCCTCGAGCCGCAGCGCGAGGCGACCCGCGAGCGCATGGCCCGAGCGTGGGGCGTGCACGCGGAGGAAGTCGCCTTCACGCGCAACGCGTCGGAGAGCCTCCAGACCATGCAGCTCGGCATCGACCTGCAGCGCGGTGACGAAGTCCTGACCACCACCCAGGACTATGGCCGGATGATCACCACCTTCAAGCAGCGGGAACGCCGGGAGGGCATCGTTCTCAAGCAGATCCAGATCCCGGTGCCGGCGGAAGACCCTGCCGAGGTGGTCCGGCTCTTCGAGGAGGCCATCACCCCACGAACGCGGATGATCCTGGCCTGCCACATGATCAACCTCACGGGGCAGATCCTGCCGGTGAGCGAACTCACCGCCATGGCGCGCCGCCACGGCATCCCTCTGGTCATCGACGGCGCCCACGCGCTGGCCCACTTCGACTTCGATCTCGGAGCGATGGACGTCGACAACTACTCGACCAGCCTCCACAAGTGGCTGTTCGCGCCCCACGGAACGGGGCTGCTGTACGTGCGGCGTGACAAGATCGCGGACGTGTGGCCGCTCATGGCCGCTCCCGAGGCCAGGGACCACGACATCCGGAAGTTCGAGGAGATCGGGACGCACCCGGAAGCACCCTACCTCTGCATCGGGGAGGCGCTCACCTTCCACGAGGGACTCGGTCCCGCGCGGAAGGCCGCTCGCTTGACCTACCTCCGGGACTACTGGGCCAAGCCGCTCCTCGAGCACGACAACGTCCGCCTCCACACCAGCCTCGAGCCGGGCTTCGCGTGCGGCATCGCCAACGTCGAGGTCGTGGGCCTCGAACCCAATGACGTGCGCGACTACCTGTGGGATCGGCACCGGATCATCACCGTGAGTATCAACCACGCTGAGTTCCGCGGCCTCCGCATCAGTCCTTCGGTCTACACGACGTTGGCCGAACTCGACCGCTTCGTCGACGTGATGAGCGGCGTAGCGAAGCACGGACTGCCTTCATGACCTTCCTCGCCTCCCTGCTCTCGCCCGGGCCCACCGTGCTCGCCGCCATGGTCGCCGCGGGACTCCATGCCCCGGACGCCGCGTGTGCGCCGGCCATGGGTCCGGCGGTGGACGACGAGCTCCGCGCCATCTACCACGCGGGCCGGTCGTACGCGGACTTCCTCGGGGCGGCTACGCGGCGGACCGAGCTGTGGGAAGGAAACACGGAGCGGGCATCGGAGATCGATGCCGAGATCATCCAGCGGGCCCGGGCCGTCGGAGGCACGTGGTACTTCCTGGCCGTCGCGGTGGATTCGTGCTCCGACTCGGTGAGCACCATTCCGTACTTGGCCCATCTGGTGGACCGCGTGGACGGATTGAACCTGCGCATCGTCGACTCGTCGGTGGGCCGATCCATCATGGAGACCCACCGCACGCCCGACGGCCGGGCCGCGACCCCGACGGTCCTTCTCCTGGATCGTGAGTTCGACGAGGCCGGCTGCTTCATCGAGCGTCCGCCCGAGCTTCAGACGTGGATCCTCGAGAACTCGGAGTGGTCGGGGCAGCAGGTCTACGAACGGAAGATGGAGTGGTACGACGACGACGCCGGACAGGGTACGGTGGAGGCGTTCGTGGAGATGCTCGAAGCAGCGGCCAGGGGAGGCGACGGCATCTGCCGCTGAGCGGCCCGCGCTTCCCTTCCGTGTTCGCGGATTCGAGACCGGGACCACCGCCGAAACCGGGACCACCGCCGAAACCGGGACGGCCGCCGACCGGCTAGGAGGAGACCTGGTTCCTCCCGGCTTTCTTGGCCCGGTAGAGGGCTTTGTCGGCCCGCTTCAGGACCTCGGACGCAGCCGCGGCGTCCTTGGCGTTGTCCGCGATCCCGATGCTCACGGTCACGCTGAGCTTCCGGGGTGAGCGTGCCTTCTTTTTCGACGCGGCCTTGGCCTTCTTCTTCGCGCCGCCCTTGGCCTTCTTCTTCGCGGCCTTGGCGGCCTTCTTGGATTGGGCCTTCTTCGCGTCGGGCTTCTTCCGGGGTCGGCGCCACGACCGGAGGGTGAATCGGGCCCCTTCCACCGCGGCCCGGACCTCCTCGAGATGCGGCAGGGCATCCTTCTGGACACGACGCGGACAAAGGAGTGTGAATTCCTCTCCGCCGTAGCGGTACGCCTTGCCTCCGCCCGGCGCCTTCCCGAGATGCGACGCCACCAGCTTGAGCACCTGGTCACCGACGTCGTGTCCGTGGCGATCGTTGAACATCTTGAAGTGGTCCACGTCCACCATCGCCACCGTGTACGTCCCCTCCAGGCCGTCGAGGTACTGCATGAGGGCCCTGCGGCCCGGGAGTCCCGTGAGCTCGTCCCGGTAGGCCATGACGTACGACGTCTCCACTACGGACAGAGTGAGCGTCAGACCCGCGGCCAGGAGGAAGAGCGACGCGTGTTCCAGGGCGACCCCGTCCAGGAGCGCCACGAGGAGAAAAACGGCCGTCCAGGCGAGTCCCCGCTCGATGGGTCCGCGGTACCGTTGAAGGACGTACGCGAGGGCCGCCGCGGACACCAGGGCGACGAAGGTGGTGATGCGCGGAAGGCCGAGTAGGGTCATCTGCGTGAGCGGCTCCACCTCCGGGTGGGTGGCCAAGCTGGCCATCCGCTCCTCGTCGAGGGCGAAGAGCACCGCGACACCGGTCGTGGAGACGGCGGCCAGAAGCTGAAGCAGCCCGATCCGCGAGCCGACACCCCGGTCACGGAACAGCGCGAAGAAGCCCACCAGCGCAACCACCGTCGTACCCATGGCGAGGGTCACGAGGGGCCGGCTGGATGGCTCGATGAGCAGGCCCTCGGTGAACTCCGAGATCCGGCCCACGGGCGCTCCACCCACCACGACCACATCGAGGGCTGCGACCAGGAGGAGCACGATGAAGGCCCGGCTCCGGTGGAAGATCCAGGACAGGATCATACCGGCGGCGTACACCACCACCCCATACGTGCCGGCCAGCCAGTCCAGAGAGTCCGGCGCACCCCAGTACAGCAGCGCGGCGAGGACCGAGACGGCCAGCCCGGGAGCCATGGCGACGAGGAAGCGCTTCATCGGGATGCCCGGAAAGGGGCGGAGAGGGGAGTCGGGGTGTGAGGCAACGAGGACGAATCGTATCGCCGACCGCCTGTAGCGAAGGTAGGTCGGTGCTTCTGGCGTCGGAAGAAACGCGTTCCCGAGGCGAACGGATCGGAACCCCCTGAGACGCCCCGGGGTTGGATGGTCGTGCCGGACGCACCATTCGGCCGCACCGCACTCGTCGCCCCCGGAGCCGACTCCATGATCATCCGACGCCCGCCCGATATCCCTTCGTCAGAGATCACGCCAGAGGGCGTGTACGTGAACCGGCGGAAGTTCATCAAGGCCGCGGCTGCGGGTGCTGCCGGGTTCGCGCTCGGGCCCTCCGCCCTCGAGGCGTCGGAGCTCCAGCAGAGTCAGGAGATCCCTCCCCGCTTCGCCCGTCTCCAATCCGAGCTCGACGAACCGCTGAACTCGTACAGGGACGTCACCACGTACAACAACTTCTACGAGTTCGGTCCGGGCAAGGACGACCCGCATCGCAATTCGGGTGAGTTCCAACCCGAGCCGTGGACCGTGTCCATCGGTGGCGAGTGCAACAAGCCGGGCGACTACCATCTGGAGGACCTCCTCTCCGGCGTTACACTGGAGGATCGCGTATACCGCCTCCGGTGCGTCGAGGCGTGGTCCATGGTGATCCCGTGGTACGGCTTCCAGCTCTCCTCGCTCATCAACCGTGTCGAGCCCACGGGCAACGCCCGTTACATCCGCTTCGAGACGGTGGTGCGGCCCGAGGAGATGCCCGGACAACGGCAAGCGATCCTCAACTGGCCCTATGTCGAGGGCCTTCGCATGGACGAAGCCATGCACCCGCTGACCATTCTGGCCACCGGGGTCTACGGCATGGACCTTCCCAACCAGAACGGGGCGCCGCTCCGCCTCGTGGTGCCGTGGAAGTACGGCTTCAAGGGCGTCAAATCCATCGTCCGCATCGACTTCGTCGAGGAGATGCCTCTCAACACCTGGCAGCGGCAGAACGCGTTCGAATACGGCTTCTTCGCCAACGTGAATCCGAACGTGAGCCACCCCCGGTGGAGCCAGGCCCGCGAGCGCCGCCTGCCGAGCCTCTTCAAGAACTTCGACACCATGATGTTCAACGGCTACGCCGACCAGGTGCAGCACCTGTACGCGGGCATGGACCTGGAGCGCTGGAAGTAGCAGCGCTCCTCGGCCCATCATGAGCACGAAGAAGGCCGTCCTGGGACTCAAGACGGTACTGTGGATCGCTGCGCTGCTTCCGGCGGCGTGGCTGGCGCGTGGCCTCATGCAGTCCGACCTGGGTCCGAACCCCATCGAGACGCTCACGCGCGTCACCGGTATGACGGCCCTGGTCCTCCTGCTGGTGACCTTGGCCGTTACACCATTCAGGCGGGTGACCGGGTGGAATCCGGTCATCAAGCTCCGCCGTCCCCTGGGTCTGTTCGCCTTCTTCTACGCCCTGATGCACTTCAGCATCTGGTTCGTGTTCGACATGGTCTTCAACGTCCAGTACATGATCGAGGACATCGCGGAGCGGAAGTACATCACCGTGGGAATGGCGGCGCTCCTCGTTCTCATCCCCCTCGCCGTGACCTCGACCCGGGGGTGGATCCGTCGCCTGGGCAAGAAGTGGTCGACCCTGCACAAGGGCGTCTACCTGGCCACGGCCCTCGCCGTGGTCCACTACTTCTGGCTGGTGAAGGCCGACACTCGCCTTCCCGTGCTCCTCGCCGTCTGCCTCGTCGCGCTCCTCCTGGTCCGCCTGCCGGTGTTCGCACCCGGGGGAACATCGAGGAAGGGGCGCGAAGGGCGCAGAGGGGGCTCGAGCGGACCGACCGCCCGGCCCGCGGGCCCGAGCGAGGGCGAGGCTCCCGCGTCAGTGGGTCAGGGCGTAGAGGACGATGTTGATGCCGAGGGCGTACGCATCGGGTGAGAAGGCGTAGAAAAACTCGTCGTCCTCCCCTTCCCGCTCCCAACCGTCGGCGATGTCGGTGTTGTGCGTCATGAGTACGAGGGGACGTCCATCCTCGTCGAAGATGGCACGGAGGTGCGGCTCGGCGCTTTCGGACCCGCGCTCGGAGGTCCTCGAGCGCCCGGTCCGTCGCCAGAACTGGATGGACGGCACCTGCGGGACCTCGGGTACCCTGTACAGCGCTTCCATGATGGTGTGGCCGGGCTCCACGTCCACGATGGGATGCTCGGGTAGGATCCGCGCCAGCTGTGCCGCCCAATGGTCCCACGCCCAGTCGCCCCAGAAATCGTCGGCGTACATCAGGCCGCCTTTCCGGAGGTAGAGCCGCAAGCGCGCGATCTCCTCGTCGGAGAATCCCGCCGTACCTGCATCCGAAAGGAAGAGGAACGGGCACTGGAACAGCTCGTCCTGGAGGGGCCGCACGACGGCGTATCCGGGTTGTCCGTCGGCCCACGTAGCGGGGCGGGTCGTGGTGAGCTCCTCGAGTCGCTCGAGGAAGTTGTGGTCCGAGCCGGGGTAGTCCGTATTCCAGCCGTGGCCCATCTGTTCTCGGCGCACGCTGGTGTACAGAAGGCGACAAAAGGTGAATCGCCGATCGATGACCCCGTTGTCGGCGGCGGGAAGTCCCTCCCTGTACGGCTCCGGGCGCCACCCTCCCCCACCCCAGAAGCGCTGCGGCCGCACCTGGAACCCCGTCAGAACGAGCACGACGAACGCGAGCACGAGTGCCGCCCACGGCCTCCGGGTCATGCGTCGCCGAAGACGACGTCCAGGAAGCGCTGGAGAATGCCGTCCACGTGGTCGAGCTCCGGGGTCATTTCGCCAAGGTGCTCCAGGCTCGTAGCCCCGGCAAGCGGCAGGTACGCGGGGTACCGACCGATGCGCAGCAGCAGTCCCGCCCGATCGAGTTCGGGATGGAACTGGGTGGCGTAGATGGGCTTGCCCGGGAACGTGAAGGCCTGGTTCTCCACCCGGTCCGACGACGCCAGGAGCCGTGCAGAGGCCGGGAGGTCGACCACGATGTCCTCGTGTCCGCTGACCGCCTGGAAGCGGGGGGCCAGGGGTCCGAGTACCGGATCATCCCGCCCGGCCTCCGTGAGCTCGAGCCACGTGACGCCCACCTCCGCACGATCGTGGTCGGTGACGACGGTGCCCCCCATGGCGCGGGCCATGGCCTGGAAGCCCCAGCACGACGCGAAGGTCGGCTTGGACGTTTCGTAGAGCCCCACCATGGCTTCGAGGGCCGCCGGAAGCCACGGACCGCCCCGAGCCACGGAGTAGTCCCCGCTTCCGCCCAGGAGAACGACATCCGCCCGGTCGATGGCGTCGGCCGTCGGCGCCGAGCCGAGAAGGTCCACCACGTCGACCTGACCCGGATGGAGGCCGAAGCCGCGCTCGAAGCATTCGATCTCGTGACCCCGCATGGGGTCGTCGGCGTTGCGTACCTGAAGGAGAAGGAAGCGCAGGTCGCGTAGGGATCGGGTCAAGGCGGAGTGCTCGATGGGTGGCGGAGGCCGAGGAGCTTAGACGACTCGACCCCTCCCTTCAACGGCGCCTGCATTCGGGCCGGCCTGGCCGGTTCGCGGCCTGGGCCGTGTACTGGGGACCTGTGTTACGATTTTTCTTCTACTAAACATGAATATTACTCTTGAAATCCCGGACTCGCCACCCGATGTTGCTCCATCCAGAAACCTACGGATCCCGGTCCTTCGGACGGCTCGACCTCCCGCGACGCCGACGTCTGCCGCGCCTTCATGACCAAAGAAGAAGACTCAAGTCGCCTCGCCCGTCTCGTCCGGTCTTTCGTCCTGTGGTTCGACTCGTCGGCCGTAGACCGGGAGGCGATGACCGATACGACCGTGGTCGATTGGTTTCGCGTGGTCCCCTTCATCCTCGTGCATCTGGCCTGCCTGGGCGTGATCTGGGTGGGGTGGAGCTGGACGGCCGTCGGGGTCGCGGTGGCGCTGTACGTCGTCCGCATGTTCGCCATCACCGGCTTCTACCACCGGTACTTCTCCCATCGGTCGTACAAGACCTCACGCGCCGCCCAGTTCGTCTTCGCCGTCGTCGGCGCGAGTTCGGCGCAGCGGGGGCCCCTGTGGTGGGCTGCTCACCACCGCCATCACCACCGGCATTCGGACACCGAGCACGACGTCCACAGCCCCCGGCATCACGGATTCTGGTGGGCGCACATGGGGTGGATCACCGCGCCCGGAAACTTCCCCACGGCGTTCGAGCGCGTGCCCGATCTCACCAAGTACCCCGAGCTTCGGTTCCTCGACCGCTTCGACGTGCTCGTACCCATCGCCCTCGCGGTGACCCTTTTCGTCGTCGGCGGTGCTCAGATGCTGGTGTGGGGCTTCTTCATCAGCACGGTGGTCCTCTTCCACTGCACCTGCTTCATCAACTCCCTGGCGCACCAACTCGGGACTCAGCGATACGAGACGGGTGACGACAGCAGGAACAGTCTCTTCCTGGCGCTTCTGACGTTCGGCGAGGGCTGGCACAACAACCACCACAAGTATCCGGGATCTGCTCGGCAGGGCTTCTTCTGGTGGGAGATCGACCTCACCTACTACGGCCTCGCCTTCTTGCAGCGCCTCGGCATCATCAGCGACCTGCGCCAGCCTCCCGCCCGCCTTCTGGAGCGGCCCTGATGCGCGTGGCCGTCGTCGGTACCGGGGTATCGGGCCTGGTGGCGGCGCACCTGCTGAAGGGGCGGGCGGACCTGACTCTCTTCGAAGCGAGGAGCCGGGTCGGCGGCCACGTGGCGACGGTGGAGGTGGAAGCGCCTGACGGCCCTCTCGCCGTGGACACGGGCTTCATCGTCTACAACGATCAGAACTACCCGCTCTTCTCCCGCCTCCTCGCGGAACTCGGAGTCGAAACCCAGCCGTCGGACATGAGCTTCAGCGTCCGGTGCGACCGAACCGGCCTCGAGTACAACGGATCCACGCTCCGGCAGCTGTTCAGCCGACGCCGCAGTCTCCTGGATCCGGGCTTCTATCGGATGCTCTTCGACATTCTCCGATTCAATCGCGAGGCAGTGGGCGCGTTGGACACCGGTGCCGCCAACGCCACGCTCGGTGAGTACGTAAGCGCGGCGGGCTACTCGAAGCGACTCGCCCAGCACTACCTGGTGCCCATGGGATCGGCCCTCTGGTCGATCCCGCGCAGCCGCGTGCTCGAGATGCCCGCCGCCTTCTTCGTCCGCTTCTTCGAGCACCACGGCATGCTCACCGTGGATGACCGTCCGGAATGGAGGGTCGTGGCGGGGGGCTCCCAGCGATACGTCGAAGCGCTCGTCGCCCCGCTCCACGACCGGATTCGGACCGCCACGCCCGTCCGGTCGGTGCGGCGGACGACCGAGGGGGTGCTCGTCGACGGAGAAGCCTTCGACCACGTCGTGCTGGCGTGTCATTCGGACCAGGCACTCGGACTCCTCACCGACGCCAGCGACGCCGAGAGGGACGTCCTCGGCGCCCTACCCTATCAGGCGAACGACGTCGTCCTGCACACCGACACGTCTGTGCTGCCGCGCCGGCGACGCGCCTGGGGATCGTGGAACTACTGGTTGCACGGCGACGACGACGCGCCGGCCACCGTCACCTACGACATGAACCTCCTGCAGTCCCTGCCCGGCGAGACCACCTACTGCGTGACTCTGAACGCCACCCACGCCATCGACCCGGAGTCGATCCTGTACCGGGCACGCTATGATCACCCGGTCTATACCCGGTCGGGGTTCGCGGCCCAGGCCCGGTACGCCGAGATCGGCGGTCGCGGGCGTCGCACCCATTTCTGTGGAGCGTACTGGGGGTACGGCTTCCACGAGGACGGAGCGCGGAGTGGGGTTCGGGTGGCCCGGGACCTGGGCATCGACGTGGTCTCGGCCCTGGGTCCGTCCGCCCGGAGGGCTGCGTGATGGAGAGCTGCATCTACCGGGGGCGGGTCTCGCATGCCCGACGTGAGCCACGCGCCCACGGCTTCAGCTACGACCTGTTCATGATGTACGTGGACCTGGACGAGGTCGACACGCTCTTCGAGGGTCGGTGGCTCTGGTCCGCACGCCGCCCCGCCCTCGCGTGGTTCCGGCGGGCGGACTATCTCGGCGACCCCGACGTGCCCCTCGCCACCGCCGTCGCCGACGAAGTGGAGCGGCTGACCCGTCGCAGGCCGGACGGACCCATCAGGGTGCTCACGCACCTCCGCTACTTCGGCTACGTGCAGAACCCGGTGACGTTCTACTACTGCTTCACCCGCGGGGGGGAACGAGTCGACACCATCCTCGCCGAGATCACCAACACGCCCTGGAACGAGCGGCACACGTACGCGCTGACTCCCTCCGACAGCCTCTCGCCGGTGGACACGGCTCATCGGTTCGACAAGGCCTTTCACGTGTCTCCCTTCATGGACATGGATCACGAGTACGTGTGGCGCTTCTCGGCACCCGAGGAACGTCTCTCGGTCCACATGGAGAACCTGCGGGGCGGAGAGCGTGTCTTCGAAGCCCGGCTGAATCTGGAGAGGGTGGAGATCTCCGGCGCCAGCCTCGCCTCGGCACTCGCGCGCTACCCGCTGGTGACGCTCCAGGTGGTCTGGGGGATCTATTGGCAGGCCGCCCGACTCTGGTTGAAGCGCGTTCCCTTCTTCGTCCACCCCGACAAGAGGGAGGACCGGCCCTCCTCCACCCGGAAGGCCGCATGAGCACCCGAGACGGGAAGGTCATGGGGCGCGTGGACGGACTGGCGCGGCGAGCCGTTCGCGCGAGACTCCGGGACCTCTCCCACGGTCGACTCACCGTGTCGGACGTCGACGGAGTGACGGTCTTCGGCTCGGGAGACGAACCGTCCGCTCGCGTGGACATCGGGGACCCGGCGTTCTACCGGGCCGTCGCCCTGGGAGGCCACGTCGGTGCCGGCGAATCGTACGCCGCCGGCGAGTGGACGACCCCCGACCTGACGGCACTCGTGCGCCTCCTCGTGCGGAACCGTGACGCGCTCGACGGTCTCGAGACGGGGCTGGCCCGGCTGGTCCAACCCGCCCGGGCCATCCTGCACGCCTTGAACCGCAACAGCGTGTCTGGGAGCCGGAGGAACATTCAGGCCCACTACGACCTTGGGAACGACTTCTTCCGCACCTTCCTCGACGAGACCATGACGTACTCGGCGGGGATCTTCCAGACGCCAGGAGGCTCCCTCCGGGATGCGTCCACTGCGAAGTACGACCGACTCTGCCGCAAGCTCCAGCTCGACGCCGAGGATCACGTCGTGGAGATCGGGACCGGGTGGGGCGGCTTCGCCCTGCATGCCGCCCGCACGTACGGATGTCGGGTCACCACGACCACCATCTCGAAGGAGCAGCACGCTTTGGCGACCCGGCGCGTGGAATCCGCCGGACTGTCGTCCCGGGTAGAGGTGCTCCTCGAAGACTACCGAGCGCTTCGCGGTCGCTATGACAAGCTCGTCTCCATCGAGATGATCGAGGCCGTGGGCCACCACTACTTCGGTACCTTCTTCGAGCGGTGCGCCGGGCTCCTGAAGCCGCACGGTCTGGCCGCCATCCAGGCCATCACCATCCAGGACCACCTGTACGAATCGGCCCGGAAGGAAGTGGACTTCATCAAGCGCTACATCTTCCCCGGTAGCTGCATTCCCTCGGTCTCGGTCCTCTCGGGGGCAGCGGCGCCCACCGACCTGCGCATGGTCCACCTCGAGGACCTCACGCCCCACTACGCCGAGACGCTCCGGCGGTGGCGCCGTCGCTTCATGGCCAACTGGTCGCGAATCGAGGAGCTCGGCTTCGATACGACGTTCAAGCGGCTCTGGGAGTTCTACTTCTGCTACTGCGAAGGCGGGTTCGACGAGCGCGTTCTGGGCAGCGTGCAGCTCACCTTCGCCAAGCCCGAGGCCGCAGCTCCCACCGTGGTGGAACTGCCGAGCCTCGGCCACGCCGTAGCATGACTGCGGGCGTGGCCATCGAGTTGGCCGAACGAGGTCTCGTTCCCCTCGCTGGATTGCGATGGGGCGTCCGGCGGCTCCTCGCCCGGCGTCTCGTCGACGCGGGCAGCGGGCCCGACGTGGACGCCTTCGAGCAGCAGCTCCGGGCCAGCCCCGTCGCTCTCGTGCCCGAGAAGGCGAACGAGCAGCATTACGAGGTGCCTCCGGCGTTCTTCGAGGCGGTGTTGGGCCCCCATCTGAAGTACTCCGGCGCCTACTGGCCGGACGGCGTGGAGACGCTGGCCGCGGCGGAGGAGGCCATGCTCCGGCTTTCGGCGGAACGCGCGGAACTCGCCGACGGGCAGTCGATCCTCGAGCTGGGATGCGGATGGGGCTCCATGACGCTCTACATGGCCCGCCGATTCCCCGGGTCGCGCATCACGGCGGTCTCCAACTCGGCTCCCCAACGGAGGTTCATCGAGGCTCGGGCCCCGGACAACGTCCGGGTGATCACCGCCGACATGAACGACCTCGCCCTCGACGAGCGGTACGACCGGGTGGTGAGCATCGAGATGTTCGAGCACATGAGGAACTACGAGGAGCTGTTCCGTCGCATCCGCGGGTGGATGACCGAGGAAGCCCGGCTCTTCGTGCACGTGTTCTGCCATCGGAGCCACGCCTACTCCTTCGAGACCGAGGGCTCGGACAACTGGATGGGTCGCCACTTCTTCACGGGCGGCATCATGCCCAGCTACGACCTCTTCACCCGGTTCGACGACGACCTCGTGGTGGAGGCCTCGTGGCCCGTGGATGGGACGCACTACCAGCGAACCGCGCGCGCGTGGCGCGAGGCCCTGGAAAGCGGACGCGAGTCCGTCGTGCCCATCCTCAGGGAGACGTACGGCGCCGAGGCCCCTCGGTGGTTCCACCGGTGGCGACTCTTCTTCCTGGCATGCGAAGAGTTGTTCGCGTACCGGGGCGGCGACGAGTGGTTGGTGGGTCACTACCTGCTGCAACCACGATAGTCCTCGGTCTCGGCCCTACCCGTCGTCCAGCGTCGAGACCTCTACGGACGGCGCGCCCTCGGGATCGAGGGTGACCCGGACAGACCACGGCTGGCAGCACACCTCGCAGTCCTCCACGTACTCCTGCGTCTCGCCACCCACCGGGTCGATGATGAGTTCGACCCCCGCCCCGCAGTACGGACACGAGATCTCCACACTTCCGGCGAGCTCCGAGTCCATCTCGTCGTCGATGTCGAAGTCTTCTTCGTCCTCGTCTTCGAGATCGTCGTCGTCCTCCTCACCGTCCTCGTCGTCGTCCTCGAGGTCGGGGTCCTCGAAGCCGTCTTCGTAATCGTCTTCGTCGAGGTCGTCGTCGACGCCCCATTCGTCGAAGAGGTCGCTCATGCCACCACCCTCGTCCCCGCCGTGCCCGCGACCAGTTCCTCGAGCTGCTCGAGGCTACCGATGCTGGCTCGTGATCCTCCGCCAGCGACGAAGGCGCACGCCGCCTCCACCTTCGACCCCATGGAACCGTCCGGCAGGTCGAGGGAGGTGAGCTCCTCCACTGAGGTTTCCTGGATCATCCGCTCGTCGGGTTCTCGGTAGTTCACGTATACGCCCTCCACGTCGGTCGCCAGAACCAGCAGATCGGCCTGCAGTTCTCGGGCCAAAAGCGCACTCGCACGATCCTTGTCCACCACGACCTCGGCACCCACGAGGGTCCCGTCAGGCGTGTACATGGTCGGAATGCCGCCCCCTCCCGCGCAAATGACCACGGGGCCGTCCTCCAGGAGCCACCGCATGGGTCGGATCGCGAAGATTCGCTGCGGCACCGGCGACGCCACCGCCCGCCTCCAATCCTCACCGTCGGGGGCGACGCTCCATCCACGCTCCTCAGCCAAGCGCCGGGCCTCGTCTTCATCGTAGACGGGTCCTATGGGCTTGGACGGCGCGTCGAACGCCGGATCGGCAGGGTCCACTTCCACCATGGTCAGGATGGTGGCGAGAGGTGTGTCGAAGGGCAGGACGTTGCCCAACTCCTGTTCGATGACGTAGCCGATCATGCCCTCGGACTCGGCGCCGAGCACATCCAGAGGCGTGGCCTCGGAGCCATCGGACGTGGCCATGGCCTGGAGCGCCAGAAGCCCGACCTGGGGGCCGTTGCCGTGGGTCACCACGAGTTCGTGTTCGGCGGCCACGGGCGCCAACGCCCGAGCCGCGATACGCACGTTCCCTCGTTGGGCGCTCGCCGTCATGGGCTCGCCCCGGCGGAGGAGCGCGTTCCCGCCGAGGGCCACCACCACCCTCACGTCAGCGTAGCGACCAGGATGGCCTTGATGGTGTGCAATCGGTTCTCGGCCTGATCGAAGACCACCGAGTGCTCGGACTCGAATACGTCCTCGGTCACCTCGAGCCCGTCGAGCCCGAACTTCTGGAAGACCTCCGCCCCGACCTTGGTGTCCCGATTGTGAAAGGCGGGCAGGCAGTGCATGAACTTGGCGTCGTCCCGCCCGGTGGCCGCCATGACGTCGGCGTTCACCTGGTAGGGCGCCAGCAGGTCGATCCGCTCGGCCCAGACGGAGTCGGGTTCGCCCATGGAAACCCACACGTCGGTGTGGACGAAGTGGGCACCGTCTACTCCCGCGTCGATGTCGTCGGTGAGCGTGATGCGGGCTCCAGTGTCGTCGGCGATGGAGCGGCAGCGGGCCACCAATTCCTCGGCAGGCCAAAGCGCCTCCGGTGCGACGATCCTCACGTCCATGCCGAACAGCGCCCCTCCGATGAGCAGCGACCTGCCCATGTTGAACCGGGCGTCACCCAGGTAGGCATACGCCGTCTCGCCGAGATCCTGGCTGCCGTGCTCGTCCATGGTCATGACGTCGGCCAGAATCTGCGTCGGGTGGTACTCGTCAGTCAGCCCGTTCCAGACTGGCACGCCCGCGTGCTCGGCCAGCTCCTCCACGGTCTGCTGGCCGAAACCGCGGTACTCGATACCATCGAACATCCGTCCCAGAACCCGGGCCGTGTCCTTCATGGTCTCCTTGGTTCCAATCTGGGTTCCCGTGGGTCCGAGGTAGACGGCATGCGCTCCCTGGTCGAGGGCGGCAACCTCGAAGGCGCATCGCGTGCGGGTCGATCCCTTCTCGAAGATGAGGGCCAGGTTCAGCCCTTCCAGGCGCCTGACCTCTGCTCGCGAACGTTTTTCTTCCTTCAACTGCCCCGCCAGGTCGAGAAGGAAGTGGAGCTCTTCAGGGGAATAGTCGAGGAGGGTCAGAAAGTGGCGACCGGTCAGATCGACGGGCATGGCGATGACGTGTGCAGGAACGAGAAGGAACCGCGGGAGCCGAGTGCACCCGTCGGTCGGGCCGAATCGCCTCTACGTTTGCGTCACACGGGATCGCGAAGCAACGGGCACGTCATGCAGTGTCCGCCACCGCGCCCTCGACCGAGCTCGGACCCGTCGATTTCCAGGACCTCGACACCGGCACGGCGGAGCTTCCGATTGGTGTACTCGTTCTTCGAGTAGCCCACGACCACCCCGGGCTCCAGGGCTACCACGTTGTTTCCGTCGTCCCACTGCTCCCGCTCGGCCTGGTATTCGTCACCACCCGTGGTGACGACCCGCAGTTCGTCGAGCGACAGGGCGTCTTCCACCGCGCCGAGGAAGCTGTCTTCGCGACGGATGTCGAGGGTTCCTTCCGCCTCGCCGGGGCGGAGGCTGTACGCCACGATGGCGTCGACCACCTTGGGATAGACGGTCACGGCGTCCCGGTCGAGAAACGTGAAGACGGTGTCCAGGTGCATGTGGGCGCGATCCTTCGTCATCTGGCAGGCGATGACCCGATCCGCCGAGCCCTTGGCGAACAGGGCCAGAGCGAGCTGCTCCACCATCTGAGGCGTCGTCCGTTCGCTGCACCCGATGAGCACGGTCCCGTTGCCGATGGGCATGACGTCCCCGCCCTCCAACGAGGCCTGCCCGAAGTCGTCGAGATCGAAGCGCGACTCCCTCCCGCCGGGTGGATACCACACGTGGAAGGGGGCATCCACGAAGGTCGGGTGATGCCGGTAGATGGCGCCGACGTTCAACACCTCGAGCTGGCGGACCTTGCTGTACATCGGGTTCAAGGAAACGCCGTCATAGATCCAGCACGACGAGTCGCGGGTGAACAGCGAGTTGGGCAACGGCGGCAGCACGAAGTCCCGGTCCGAGTACATCTGGCCGGTGAGCGAGCGGGCCAGGTCCAGATCCGGGATCTCGCTCTTCGCCAACCCACCGAGGAGGTGGCGAGCCAGCAGGGCCGACGACATCTCCGCCAGGTACGCCCGAAGGTCGTCGGCGAGTCCCACGCCCACGGTGAGTTCGTGGACGATGGTGTCGAGGATGTGGCGCTTGGCCTCGTCGCTGTGCTCGAGGGTCTCAGCGAGGAGTTCCTCGAGGAGAAGCACCTCCACGTCGCGGGCACGGAGCAGGTCGACGAACTCGTCGTGCTGTTCCCCGGCCTTGCGGACCCAGAGGACGTCGTCGAAGAGGAGCTCGGACGCGTTGGACGGAGTCAGGCGTTGGAGGCTGAGGCCCGGGCGATGCACCAGCACCTTACGAAGGCGCCCCACTTCGGAGTCGACACGAAAGGTCGTCATCGTGGGATCACCGCCTCCACCGTGAAGGACTGCTGTGGATTGCCGAGTTGCGTGGCGGTGGCATCGCACGCGCCGCATCCGGCTTCGGCCACAGTTTCCTCGTTCACCATGATCCGGACCCCCCGGACCGAGCCCCCACCTTCATGCCCCGTGGCGGTGAGCCGAATCGCGGTCCGCTGAAGGGGGCGGAGTCGCATGCGCTCCCTCCACGACCCGGTGGCGACGTCCTGACCTCCCCTCGGCCCCACTTGATAACTCACCCGGCATCGCTCGCACGCGACCTCGAGGACCACATCGTAGCTGCTCACGCCCCCCGACGACCCGCCGCCGCCGGCGAAAGGGTCCGCACCCGGACGGCCGGGCGTCGTACACTGGGAAAAGAGCCCAATGAAGAGGAGTGTCAGGAAGATTCGTCCGGCGCGAGTCATGACGTGCTCGTGGGTGACAGGTGGGTGTGCTCTCGGGTGACACGGTGAGGCTCGAACCTTTGCTGAGTGTCGGGTGCCCCGGAGACATCGGCAGCATGAACAACCGAGCGATCTCCCGGTTAGGAAGCAACCTTGCCCCGTGGCATGCCGGAGCCGACGATCTTCAACCCGGACACTCCGTGCACATCCACCAGGCTGGACGACCATGCCCCCCTCCCTCCGTCGCGGCATCCCGAGCGTCTTCACCGCGGCCGCCCTGATCGCGGCCTCGGCCGCGTGTGCCGGCGAGGCCCCTGAGGCCGACCCGGGTGTCGAGCCGAATCTGGAGGAGCGGATCGCGTCCCGTCTAGACAGCCTCGACGCCATCACCACGCTCTGGGCCAAGCACCTGCCGACGGGTCGCGAGGTCGCCGTACGAGCCGACCGCCCGATGAACACACTGAGCGTCATCAAGATTCCTATCATGGTCCAGGCGTTTCGCGACGCCGAGTCGGGGCGGCTTTCCTTCGACCGCCGCTACGCCATCGGACCCGACGACCTCCGCCGCGGGAGTGGGCTGATCCAGACCTTCGACGTCGGTCTCGATCCCACGCTCCGTGACCTGGTCACCCAGATGATCATCACGTCGGACAACACCGCCACCGACCTGGTGCTGGACGCCGTCGGACTCGAACGCGTCAACGAGCTGCTGGATGGTGCCGGGTACCGTGAGACCCGGGTGAAGATGTCCACCGGGGATCTCTTCCGTGAAGTGTGGGTGCGGGCGGACCCATCGCACGCCACGCTCTCCGACCGGGAGGTCTTCGAGCGCGGCTTCCCTTCGGACGAAGGCGCCTCGGCCCGGTCGTTCGCCTTGGAAGGCGACTCGACCGTATGGCTGGGACGGACGACCGCCCGGGAGATGGGCCGCCTCCTGGAGGAGATGCTGAACGCCGAACTCAGCAGCGAGGCATCGGCGAGGCAGATGGTGTCCATCCTTCAGGCCCAGTTCTACACGAGCCGACTTCCCCGCCTGGTGCGTTGGGAGGGGGTGGGCGTGGCGCACAAGACGGGAGACTGGCCCCCCATCGCCGGCAACGACGTGGGCATCCTCTTCTACGACGGTGGCCCCACCGTCGTCTCGGTCTTCACCAACCAGAACACCGGTGACTTCCTCGAACTCGAGGCGACCCTCGGGCAAATCGCCCAGGATCTCGTGGAGGCATGGCACTGAGGGCGTACGCCCGGCCCCCTCCTGCGCGTTGACCCCTACCACCACCTCCGCGAGCTTCCCCCTCGTCGGCGCGCCTTCGCCGCGCCCCTCTCGCTCGGCCCCCTTCCTGTTCGACCCCTTCGTACCATGCTCAAGGTTGGAATCGTCGGTCTCCCCAACGTGGGGAAATCGTCCCTCTTCAACGCCCTGACGGCTCAAGGCGCCCCCTCCGAGAACTACCCGTTCTGTACGGTGGAGCCCAACGTCGGCATGGTGGAAGTCCCGGACGCGCGTCTCGACCGCATCCACCAGCTCATGCAGTCGAAGAGCCGCGTGCCGACGGTCATCCAGTTCGTGGACATCGCCGGGCTGGTGAAGGGGGCATCCGAAGGCGAGGGCCTCGGCAACAAGTTCCTCGGCAACATCCGCGAGGTGGACGCCATCGCCCACGTCCTGCGGTGCTTCGACGACCCGGACGTGACCCACGTCCTCGGTGAGGTCGATCCGGTACGGGATCGCGAGATCGTCGAGACCGAGCTGGCGCTGGCCGACCTGGAGAGCCTGGAGCGCCGTCTGGAGCGAGTGGAGAAGAAGGCGAAGTCGGGGGACAAGGAGGCCGTCCGCGAAAAGGGCGTCCCCGAGTCGTGCCTCGCCGCCCTCACCGAGGGCCGCCCCATCCGGAGCCTGAAGCTGGGCGCCGAGGAGCGGAAGGTCCTGAAGGGCTTTCAGCTCCTCACCGCCAAGCCCGTGCTCTACGTGGCCAATGTCGCCGAGGACGACCTGCCGTCGGGCGAGAACGCCTGGGTCGAGTCCCTTCGAAACGCCATCGAGGCCGACGACGAAGCCGCCCGCGGGGACGAAGGTCTCGTGACCATCTGCAGCGCCATCGAGTCGGAGTTGGCGGAGCTCGAACCGGAGGAGCGCCAGGCGTTCCTCCACGATCTCGGGCTTTCCGAGACGGGCCTCAACCGACTCATCCGCGCGGCGTACGAACTCCTGGGGCTGCTGACGTTCTTCACCACGGGAGAGAACGAGAGCCGGGCGTGGACCGCTGGGGAAGGAAGCACCGCGCCCCAGGCAGCCGGCCAGATCCACACCGACTTCGAGCGCGGTTTCATCAAGGCCGAGACCATCCACTTCGACGCCTTCGAGGAAGTGGGCACCTGGAAGGACGCCCGGGATACGGGGAAGCTCCGGCAGGAGGGCAAGGAGTACGTCGTCTCCGACGGCGACATCATGCTCTTCCGCTTCAACGTCTGAGCGACCCGACCCTCGCAGGCTGAGCCGTGGACCTCTCCATCCTCGACCTCCTGCCCGTCGCGTCGGGAACGACTCCGTCCGAGACGCTCGTGCGCTCGCGGGAGCTTGCGGAGCTCGGAGACGAACTCGGGTACCGGCGGATCTGGTATGCCGAGCACCATGGGCTGCGGAGCATCGCCACGACGTCGCCCGACCTCGTCATCGCCCACGTGGCGCCGTTCACCCACAGGATCCGTTTCGGCTCCGGCGGTGTCATGCTCCCGAACCACGTTCCGCTGCAAGTCGCTGAACGGTACCGAACCCTCGAGGCTCTCTACCCGGGACGTATCGACCTGGGCATCGGAAGGGCAGCCGGCACGGACCCCAAGACGGCTCGGGCGCTTCGATCGGTAGCCGGTGAGCATACGGCGGCGCTCATAGGTGAGCTGCTGGCGCTGGAGCGCGGCGCCTTTCCCGACGACCACCCCTTCGGAGCCATCGAAGTCGTGCCACAGGACGTGGCGTTGCCGCCGATCTGGATGCTGGGCTCCAGCGGGGGCAGCGCTCGCCTGGCCGGGCAGATCGGCGCCGGCTACGCCTTCGCCAGCCACTTCAGCCCCGCTCCGGCCACGCCTGCGGTTCAGGCATACCGGGACGAGTTCGAGCCCTCGGACCGCTTCCCGGAGCCCAAGGTCATCCTCGCGCTGTCCGTGGTGTGCGCCGAGAGCACCGACGAGGCGTACGAGTTGTCCCTGTCCATCCAGCTCCACTTCCGGCGTATCCGGAAAGGGGAGACCGCTCCCATCCCGAGCCCGGAGGAGGCGCGCGCCGCCGGGTGGACCCCGCGGGGTTCGAGGGGAGGGCCGGTGGGCGGCCTCCTGGTCCTCGGCGATCCCGGCGAGGTGCGCGAGGAGATCGAAAGGCGCGCCGCTGCCGTCGACGCGGACGAGGTCATGGTGATGACGGTCATCCACGATCCCGCCAAGCGACTCCGGTCCTACGAGTTGTTGGCCGACGCGTTCGGGCTGGACGTCGGGTAGGAGCCCGGTAGCAGCGCCTATCAGCCTGTGGGCCGGACGCCGGGAGTCCGGCAGCGGCGGTCAGCCTCCGGGCACCCGCCTGCGGGGTACCGGCCGCACGGGCTCGGGGGCATCCGTGGTGAAGGAGCGCCAGAGCCGATCGAGGAAGCCTCCGAAGCCGCCCTTCGGGCACTGGCTGCGATCGTACCGCCCGGACAGGACCCATGCCTCGTGGTACGGACTGCCCGCGTCGACGCGACAGTGCGGTCCGATGACTTCCCCCGAGTAGGGGTCGTACCGCACCCGCTCCACACCCGACGGCGGGATCCACGCTCTTCGCTGCGGGATCACGCCCTGGAGGCTTCGCATCCACGTCGCCCAGATGGGCGCGGCGAGGGCGCCACCGCCGCGCTCGGCGACGATGGGCTGGGGCGTGTCGTAGCCCACCCATACACCCGCCACGAGCTCGGGCGTGAGCCCCACGAACCAGGCGTCGCGGCCGTCGTTGGTGGTTCCCGTCTTTCCGGCGGCGGCTCCCCGATACCCCCAGCCGCGGACGGATCGACCCGTGCCGCGGTCGACCACCGCGCGCATGGCGTCGAGGACGACGAAGGCGGTGGGCTCGTCCATGACGCGGGCCGCTGCCGAGTCGGGCCGCTCCCAGAGCGTCGAGTCCCGCCCGTTGTCGATGCGGGTCAGGAGATGAGGCCGGGGGCCCATCCCGCCGTTGCCGAAGGGTAAGTAGGCCGAGGTCATCTCCAGCAGCGACGCATCGAAGGCTCCGATGGAGCTGGACGGCAGCGCCGGCACCGCGTCGCCGAGTCCCACGCGCCGGCCCACCGACCGCAGCTCGTCGAGGCCCAGATCCACGCCCAGGTGGGCTGCCGCCCGATTGGAGGAGCGGACGAGGGCCTCACGCAGCGGTAGCTGGGTATCGAGGACGTGGTCGGCCGGCAGCCAGCCGCCATCGTCCGTGGCGATGGGAATGGTATCCGCGGACACCATGTCCACGATCCCGTAACCGCGTTCCAGGGCCAGCGCCACGAGGAAGGGTTTGACCAGGGAGCCCACCTGCCGGCGGGACTGGTCCACGCGGTCGAACTCGGACCGGGCGAAGTCGCGTCCCCCCACCCATGCTCGAACGGAGCCGGATCGGGAGTCGAGGGCCACGGCGGCCCCTTCCAGCACCGCGGCGGAGTCCGAGGTGAGGAGCACACCGTACCGTCCCCACTAGGTTTACGCCAACTGGGCGAGGAGGGCTTCCTCCGCCTCGGCTTGGATCCGGGCATCGATGGTCGTATGCAGCGCGAGCCCCGGACGCGATGCCAGTTCCGGCGCTACGCGACGAAGCTCCCTGGTCACGGCGGCCGTGAGGTGGCTGCGCTCGCCGGAGGGCGCGTGGACCGAGTCCAGAGGCACGACGCCGAGGTCACCGCTTCGGGCGGTCTCGGCGTCGACGTCGTCGATGAGCCCTGCATCCACCATCCGGCCCAACACCACGTCCCGGACGGCCTGGGCGCGCTCGGGGTGCCGTCGTGGTTCGTAGTACTCCGGCGAGCGGGTCATCCCCACCAGGGTCGCCATCTGCCCGATGGTCAGCTCCGATGCAGGGGCACCGAAGTAGTACTCGGCGGCCCTCTCCACCCCGTAGATGCTGTTGCCCAGATAGATGGCGTTGAGGTACAGGGTCAGCACGCGGTCGTGCCCCAATTCGTCGATGAGGCGGGGCGCGGTGCGGGCTTCGATGACCTTCCGCCGCCACGGCCCCACCTCTCTCAAGGACTCCGACCAGAGGGTCCGCACCAACTGCATGGGAATCGTGCTCGCCCCTTCCTCGATCTCGCCGTGCCTGAGGTTCGTCACCGCCGCGCGGAGGATACCCCGCGCGTCGACACCCTCATGCTCCCAGAATCGCCGGTCCTCCACGGCCACGAAGGTGGCAGCGAGAAGCTCGGGGATCTCGTCGGGGGCCAGGGCACGGCGGGCGGGTCCGGCCACTTCGGCCATGAGCCCGCCGTCCCGGTCGTAGATCCGCAGCGCCTCCGGGAGGTCGGCGCCGTCGCGGAGCTCGCCGAGGGTCACGCACGGGGTGCCGTCGGAGCAGGACACGCCGAACGCCCGTGAGAGAGCCACGGCTGCCACCACCAGCACGAGGGTCGCCGCCAACCCGAACGCCATCCGAGGGGAGACCCGACGCCGCACCGAATGGAGGGCGTCGCGCGTCGCGCGTCGCACCCGGAAGAAACGGTAGCTCAACATGTACACGGAAGAGATGAAGGAATCGTGCCACGACTCAACGCTTCCGCGGACCCACAGGTCCTGAGAGGTGGTATATCCGTGCTGAGCTTCATCGACTCGATGTCACGGTTTCACGACCTGATATGCATAGATCTTTTCGCCCGCTCCTCCTGGTCGGCCTCCTGACGGGGCTGATGGCGCCCGACGGGGCCGTCGCCCAGGCCGATACCATCCGGACCGACACCACGGTCTTCCGCATCGAGGGAATCCAGGTCCAGTCGCAACGACCTGTGACCACCATCGGCGGAGCGAGTGCCGTGGAGGTCCAGGTGGACATGCTCCCGATTCCCGCGGCCCCCACGGGGGCCGAGGTCCTGAAGGAGATCAACGGCGTCCACGTCCGGACCAACTCCCGCGGGCAAGCCGAGATCTCCGTGCGCGGCTCCGAGTCCCGTCAGGTGGCCGTGCTGCTCGACGGCGTGCCCCTCACGCTCGGCTACGACGCCCGGACCGACCTCTCCATCCTGCCTGCCACGGCGCTGCAGGAGGTGAGCTTCGTCCGGGGAATGTCGACGCTTCTCCACGGACCCAACGTCCTCGGTGGGGTGGTGGAGATGGGCGTCGCCCGGGTGGGCCGGTTTCCGGATACGCGCTCGGCCCAGTTCAGCGCTTCCGTAGACCACCTCGGAGGCTACTCGACATCCGCCTCGGGCACCCTGCCCTTCACCACCGACGACGGTCGCGGGATGGTCCGGGGTGGCGTGGGCTTTCGCGACAGTCCAGGCATGCCTCTGCCGGGGGGCATCACCGAGCCGGTGCCCACCGGAGACGCCCTGAGGCTGAACACGGACATGAACAACCTGGACGGCTTCCTCGCCGCCCGGTACATGGCCGACGGTGGAGCCTGGGCCAGCCTTTCGGCGACCAGTCACCGCGCCGAGCGGGGCATCGCGGCGGAACTGGAATCCGACAATCCGAGACTCTGGCGCTATCCCGACATCCGCCGGACCATCGTAGCGCTGTCGGGGGGCACCGGAGACCGGACGACCCCGCTGGGGCGCGGAGATCTCGAGGCGAGCATCGGCTACGACACGGGCATCACCGACATCCGCTCCTTTTCGAGTCGCTCCTACGACGTCGTCGACGGAATCGAGGACGGCGACGACCGGACCCTGACGCTCCGCCTCCTGGGCGACCACACCCTCGGGTCGCGGGGTGACCTGCGCTCGTCTCTCACCTACGCCGACATCCGTCACGACGAGACGGTGGACGGGACCTTCCGCGCGTTCCGCCAGAAACTTCTGAGCGCGGCGGTGGAGAACGTCTGGAGGCTCATCGACGAGCCCATGGGACCCTTCAGCTCCCTCCGGTTCAGCTACGGTGGGGCCTACGACCGTGGTTCGACTCCGCTGAGCGGAGGATTGCCGTCGTTGCCGACCATCCACGATTGGGGCGCGCGCGTCGGCCTGTCCGGGCTCGTCAACGACGGCAACACCATGGTCCACGTGAGCGCCAGCCGGCGCGGGCGCTTCCCGGCCCTGCGTGAATCGTACTCCGAGGCGCTCGACCGCTTCGAGCCGAACCCCGACCTCGAGCCCGAGCACCTTCGGGCGGTGGAGGTCGGCGTGACGTCGCGGGTGGGGTCGGGTGAGGTTCAGGTTGTGGGCTTCCAGCAGACCCTCACCGGCGCCATCCGCCGCATCTCGCTGCCCAACGGACGGCGGCAGAGGGTGAACTCCGAGGAGCTGGCCAGCCTCGGGCTCGAGATCCTGCTTTCCCAGTCCCTCGGTCCTCTCGACGTCGGCGGGGAAGTCACGCTTCAGGCCGTGGAGCTCACCGATCCGGCGACCATGGTCAACACCGAGCCGGAGAACGTGCCGGAGCAGGCGGCGAGCGCCTACGTTCGCTTCCCGTTGGGTGGAGGCGTACGATCCACCCTCGAGGCCGACTATACCGGAGCCCAGTTATGCATCGATACGGCCAGCGGAGCCGCCGGGCGGGCCGGCGACGGGTCCGGGCACA
>CALJKZ010000692.1 GCA_937983085.1 uncultured Gemmatimonadales bacterium | reverse complement strand
CGAAACGCCGCGACGATCTGGGCCGCGTTCGCCATCTCTATCTCCTCACTTCCACGTGTACACGAGGTGGGCCTTCCGGATCTCGGATCTCGGAACACTCACCTCTTCGCCATCGGGGAGCCGGAGGAGGACCGACTCCGCGTCGGTGCCCTCGTCCGCCAACCCCAGCAACTCGCCTTCCAGTCTCGTCGCCTTGTCGGCCAGGATCTCCTGTCCGCGACTCATGACCGCGACCTTCTCGCCCTTGAACCGAACGAAGTCACGGGCACGCACCAACGGTCGGTCCACGCCCGGCGACGACACTTCGAGCACATAGCGCTCAGAAAGCGCCTCGTGCTCGTCCAGCCACGGCTCCAGCGCCCGGCTGACCTCGGCGCACTCGTCGACGGTCACGCCCTCTCCTGGAACCGAATCCTGCCGATCGATGCGAACCTTCAGCATCGGTCGCTTGCCACTGCCGCCCCAACGGATCTCGACGAGCTCGAATCCCAGATCGTCGATACGCTGCTCCATCTCGCGATCGATCTCCGGCACCGCCCGCATGTCGAACCCTCCAGGCAACAATGAGGGGTGCGCCGCCGAAGCAGCGAACCCCGGAACCACATCGAACAAAAAAGCGGGGGCGAACCGCTCCCCCACTTCGAAAAACCGCCGTGATGTCACAGCTATTTCGGCCACGGAATATAGAGGAGGCCCGGGTTCGCCTCAACCCTGGGCCCCCGAGCCTCCTCGATGGTGCCGAACGGCGCGCCGCATCGCCCCGAAGGGGTCGGGCGGGCACCGCGAAAAGGAGCTACCCGTCGTCCTCCTCGGAGCGGGCACCCTCACCGAACACCGACTGTTCCAGGTTGGCCACCCGCGCCTGAAGGGCTTCGAACGAAGCCCTGAGCGTGTCGAGCTCGCTGCGCGCGGCCTCGAACTCGGCCTGGCGGGCGAAGTCCAGCTTGCCCTTGGCATCCTCGGCCGCGCTCTGCGCTCGATCCAGGGCTTCCTTCATGACCTCCTTCGCCCGATCGGCCGACAGATCACCCCGATCCCGGGCCTCCTGGATGGTCTCCTCCAATGCGTCCTTGAACGCCGAAAGCACCCCGATGCCCTGACGGATGCCGTCTCCCATGCGTCCGCCGCGCCCCTTGGCTCCCGCGTCGCCGTCCGAGGCGGCGGCACCGTCCTCTGTGTCGTTGGCCTCGTCGGACGTCGTCCGTTCCTCGCTCATGTCGACCCTCCGTATTCGTTCATGCACCCCATTCGATGCTCCACTACGAAGAGGCAGGGCAGCGGGTTCCGCGGCCCCGTCTCGGGCGGCGAGGGCCGGCTACTCCTTCCGGGTGATCCGCGCCCCCAGGCCACTCAATCGCTCGTCGATGCGCTCGTACCCGCGCTCGATCTGACGGATGTTGTGGATCTCGCTCTCGCCCTCGGCTCCGAGTGCGGCGATGAGGAGCGCCATCCCTGCTCGGATGTCGGGAGACTCCACGACGCCGCCCCGAAGGGGGCTCGGTCCCACGACGACGGCGCGATGGGGATCGCAGAGGATGATGGAAGCGCCGAGACCGACGAGCTTGTCGGTGAAGTACATCCGCGACTCGAACATCTTCTCGTGGATGAGGATGGTGCCGTGGCACTGCGTCGCAGCAACGAGGGCGATGGAGGTCAGGTCGGCCGGAAACGCCGGCCAGGGGCCGTCGTCGATCTTGGGCACGGCGCCGAAGGCGTCCTGACGGATGTGATGGTCGCCAGCGCCCTTCACGTGGAGATCGGTGCCGTCGACGGTGCACTCGATGCCCAGCCGACGGAAGCCGATGAGCGTGGAATCGAGATGGGCCACCGGAGCATCCTCGATGACCAGGTCCGACCCCGTCACGGCGGCGAGCCCGATGAAGGAACCGGTCTCGATGTGATCGGGGCCGATCCGGAAGGTGGCGCCGCCCAGTTCGCGAACCCCCTCGATGCGGAGCATGTGGGTCCCGATGCCCGTGATCCGGGCACCCATGGCGTTGAGGAGGTTGCAGAGGTCCTGGACGTGGGGCTCGGCGGCGGCGTTTCGGATGGTCGTTTCGCCCTCGGCGAGGACGGCGGCCATGATGGCGTTCTCCGTTCCCGTCACCGACGGCTCGTCGAGGAAGAAGCTCGCGCCCCGGAGCGAATCGGCCTCGATGGAGAAGCCGCCGTTCAGCGAAAGACGGGCGCCCAGGGCCTCGAAGGCGAGAAAATGGGTGTCCATCCGACGTCGACCGATGACGTCTCCCCCGGGAGGTGGCAGTTCCACATGCCCGAAGCGAGCCAGTAGCGGCCCTGCCAACAGGACCGAGGCCCGGATCCGCCCTGCCAGATCCGCATTGATGGAGTCGGTCTCGACTCCGGCGGCGTCGACGGTGACCTCGTTGGGGCCGGTCCACGTGACCTCGGCTCCGAGGCTCTCGACGATCTGGAGGAACGTGAGGACGTCCCGAATGCGGGGAACGTTGGAGAAGTGGACCGGCTCGGCGGAGAGCACCGAGGCGGCGAGGCACGGGAGTGCCGCGTTCTTGTTGCCAGCAGGGCGTATCCGACCCTCGAGCCGGTGTCCGCCCTCGACCAGGAAGGTCCCCATGGTTTCCGGGAAGCGGGGTGAGAAGGGGGCGGACCGGTGAGTCGACGATGGGTGTCCCGGCCCGGTGAACGGCGGCCCAAGATACCGCGCCCCGTCCCGCACCGACAACCGACTCATCTCCCCTCCCGACCCACTCGTGAACGACCGTGCCCGGTGGTCCCGGGAACGGCCCCGGCGGGCACCCTCTCTCCAATGCACGATGTGTGCCTAGAAGGGGACTGAAGAAACATCTAGACTTGAGACATGCTCACGCCGACCCTCGCCGCCCCCATACAGGCTGCTGCCGCGGAGGGCACCATGGCCCTCCTGGCGGACCTGGCCCTCATCGTCATCGCCGTGGCCATCGTCGCCGTCGCCATCATGGGCGGGATGTTGATGCTGCGGTTCAATCGCATCCTCACCGAGATCCAGCGGTCGACGCGACAGAACTTCGGCCCCGTGTCCGACCGGGCCCGATCCATTTCGGACAACGTCGAGTTCATCACCCAAGCCCTCCGTACGGACGTGGAGAAGCTGAACGCGTCGGTGCGCTCGTTGAGCGAACGTCTGCAGCACGCCTCCGACCGCCTCGAGGACCGGGTAGAGGAGTTCAACGCCCTCATGGCCGTTGTTCAGGGCGAAGCGGAGGACATCTTCCTGGACACGGCCTCCACCGTGCGGGGGGTGCGCGAAGGGGCTCGGGCCATCGGAGGGGCAGCGACGCGCGAACGTGGCAGCCGCACCGAGGGCGCACACCCTGCCGGACCGACTCCGCGGCGTCGCGCCAGCGACGTCGTGGAGCGAGCGGCGCCTCCGGCCGACGACGACAAGGCGGTATCGGCGGGCGAGGACTGAGTCCGGTGCTCCCCGGCGGACGCGTACTCCTCGGTCCGTTCCTCGTGGCGGTGGGATGGCTCGTCCTCGTGCCCGACCCGGCGGCCGCATGGGGCCCGGCCACGCACATCGCTCTCGGCGAAGCGACCCTGGGGGCCCTGTACCTGCTGCCTCCGGCCATCCGGGCCGTGCTCGAGCGCTACCCGCTCCACTTCCTGTACGGCTCCGTGGCCGCGGACATCTCGCTGGCGAAGAAGTACGTACCCGAGGGACGACATTGCCACAACTGGGACATCGGCGAGGAGATCCTCCACAGCGCCGAATCGGAGCGCCTCCAGGCCGTAGGATACGGCTACCTGGCCCACCTCGCCGCCGATACCGTCGCCCACAACTACTTCGTGCCCCGCCGCCTCCTTCTGACCAGTACGACCCAGGCTCTCGGCCACACGTACTGGGAGCACAGGATGGACATGCACGTGGGCGAGGACTTCCTCAACCTGGCTCGGCACATCGTCGTCGATCACGACCACTCCGAGGCCGACGAACTCTTCGACGACGTTCTGAGCCGGACGCTGTTCAGCTTCAACACCAACCGGAGGATCTTCCGCGGGATGATCCGCTTCACCGGCCACGAGCGCTGGCAGAAGGTCTTCCAGCAGGTTCTGGCCAACTCGCGCTTCGACCTCCCGAACCCCACCTTCGACCGGTACTTCGCTCTAGCCTTCGACTACCTCATCGGGTACTTGCGGGACCGCGGTACCGCGCCGGCCGCCGCTCTCGACCCGGTGGGTGATCTGGATCTCAGGCTCGCGAAGACGATCCGGCGGCGTGCCATGGCCGCCGGGGCCGCGGCGGGCGCGGCGGGCCGGCGGGAGGTGGCCGACGACTTCTTCGAGCTTCCATCGGGCCCGCTGGTCTTCTGGCCCCAGATCCAGGACGCCGAATTCGCGTCGGGTATCAGCTCCGCGGTGGCCGCGGGGCGGACGCTCCCGAGCCCGACCTCCGCCCTGGCGCCCGGCGGCGAAGGGTGAAGCCTACCCCGCCCGCTCCCGCAACAGCTCGTTGACGCGCCGGGGGTCCGCCGACCCCTTGGACCGTTGCATGACCTGGCCCACGAGGAATCCGAGGAGCCGCGCTTCTCCCCCCCGGTAGCGCTCCACTTCGTCGGGGAACGCCGCCATGACTTCGTCGATCCAGGCGAGCAGGGCTCCTTCGTCGCGAACCTGCTCGAGCCCCTCCCGCTCGACGATCTCGCCCGGGCTTCCTTCGCCGTCGGCGACGGCCTCGAGAACGCGCTTGCCCGCCGAGTCGGAGATCGTCCCCGCGCGCACCAGGCGCACGATCTCGGCCAACGTTTCGGCCGGCACAGGGCAGTCGGCGGCGCTCTGCCCCCGGGCATTCATGAGTGCCTGGGCCGGTCCCATCACCCAGTTCGCCGCATGCTTCGCATCGCCCACATCCATGGCCACGGCCTCGAAGTAGTCGGCTCCCCCCAGAGACTGGGTGAGGACGTCGGCATCGTACGCCGAGAGACCGTACTCCACCTGGAAGCGGGTCCGGCGTGGCCGAGGCAACTCCGGGAGTTGGGCCCGCGCCGCGTCCAGAGACGTCTCGGATACCACCAGGGGCGGTAGGTCGGGGTCCGGAAAGTATCGATAGTCGTGACTTTCCTCCTTCGACCTCATGGATCGAAGGCTCTGGCGGTGATCGTCCCACAGAAGGGTCTGTGCCTCCACGGCCCCGCCCGACTCCAGGACGCTCACCTGCCGCTCGACCTCGAGGGTGACGGCCTTCTCGATGCCAGAGAAGGAGTTGACGTTCTTGATCTCCGTCTTCGTGCCGAGGGTGGTTTCGCCGACCCGGCGCATGGACACGTTCGCGTCGGCGCGCAGGCTTCCCTCCTCCATGTTGCAGTCGCTCACGTCGGCGTATTCGAGGATCTGCTTCAGCGCGGTGAGAAAGGCACGCACGTCGGACGCCGAGCGGAGATCGGGCTCGGTGACGATCTCGACGAGTGGGGTGCCGGCGCGGTTCAGGTCGATGCAGCTACGACCGGGGAGCCGATCGTGCACCGACTTCCCTGCGTCCTCCTCCATGTGGATGCGGCGGATGCGGACCTCTGCATCGCCCTCGTCTCCATCGAACACGACCCCCCCGTCCGTGGCCAGCGGCTCCTCGAACTGCGTGATCTGGTAGCCCTTCGGCAGGTCGGGGTAGAAGTAGTTCTTGCGGGCCCAGACGCTCCGGTGGTGGACCGTGCAGCCGAGGGCCAGACCCGTGCGGACGGCAAGGGAAACGGCCGCAGGGTCCGGCACGGGCAGCGCCCCGGGAAGCCCGAGACAGACCGGGCACACGTGGCGGTTGGGCTCGTCACCGAAGCGCGCCTGGTCGCGGCAAAACAGCTTGCGGCCCGTGCGCAGCTGGACGTGGACTTCCACCCCTACCACCACCTCCCACGTCATGAACCGTCCTCCACGGCCGCAGCCACGCGGATCATGGTCGCTTCGTCCCACCAGCGCGCCATGATCTGGCCGCCTACGGGAAGTCCGTCGACCTCACCCACGGGCACCGACATGGCCGGGACCCCCGCCAGGTTGGCCGTCACGGTGAAGACATCGGACAGATACATCTTCAGAGGGTCGAGGACACGCTCCCCCAGGGGGAAGGCCGGCGCGGGCGTGGTGGGCGTGAAGAGGACGTCGACGCCCGAATCGAAGACCCGGGCCAGGTCGGCCCGGATTCTCCGGCGGGCCCGCTGCGCCGCGCCGTAGTACTGGTCGTAGTACCCCGCCGAGAGGGCGTACGTCCCCAGCATGATCCTCCGCTTCACCTCGGGCCCGAAGCCGTCGCCTCGGGTGGCCTGAACCATACCGTCCATGTCGTCGGCCGCGGCCCTCCTGCCGAACCGGACACCGTCGAAGCGGCTGAGATTGCTCGACGCTTCCGCGGGGGCGATGACGTAGTAGCACGGGATGGCCAGATCCGAACTTGGCAGCGATACCCGCCGGATCTCGGCGCCGGCATTCCTGAGACCGTCGATGGCGTCGTCCATTCGCGCCCGCACGTCGTCGTCCAGGTCGTCGGGGAAGAACTCCTCCGGAACGCCCACCACGAGCCCCTCGACACCTGCGCCGGTGGCCTCGGAGAAGGCCGGCACGGGCGTGTCCACGGAGGTGGCGTCACGAGGGTCGTACCCCGCCACGGCCTCGAGAAGTCGCGCCGCGTCCCCGACGGAGCGTCCGAACGTCCCCACCTGATCGAGGGACGAGGCGAATGCCACCAGGCCGTATCGGCTCACCCGCCCGTACGTGGGCTTGATGCCCACCACCCCGCACAGCGCCGCCGGCTGGCGCACCGACCCTCCTGTGTCCGAGCCCAGCGCCATGTGGACGTACCCCGCTGCCACCGCCGCCGCCGAGCCGCCCGAACTTCCGCCCGGCACGCGGGACCGGTCCCGTGGGTTGAGCGTGGGTCCGAAGGCCGAGTTCTCCGTGGACGAGCCCATGCCGAACTCGTCCAGATTCGTCTTGCCGACGATGAGGGCTCCAGCCTCCCGAAGCCTCCGGACCACGGTGGCATCGAACGGCGATCGGTAGCCCTCCAGCAGACGCGACCCGCAGGTGGTGGGCAGGTCCGTGGTGACCAGGTTGTCCTTCACGGCCACCGCGACACCCGTCAGAGGGCCCTGGGTGGCGACCGCCCCGGCCGTCGCACGCTCGGCCGCCGCCGGCTCCGCCAGCGAGAGGAAGGCGTTCAATCCCGCGACGCCGTCCTCGGCCTCACGGATGCCATCGACCACGGAGGCCAACGCGTCGCTCATGGATCCGTGGCGACCACGCCGGGAGGCGGGGGAACGGTGAAGAACCCGTCGTGCATCTCCGGCGCGAAGTCCGCGAGACCACGCATGAGAACATCCGGCGCGGCCACCGTGTCGTCGGCCTCCGGCACGGCAACCGCGTCGTCGGCCTCCGGCGTCGCTCCGGCGAACGGCTCCCGGCCTCCCCCGGTCACCTCGTCATCCGTCTTATGGTCCGACTCGGCCGCGCCAAGGTTCCTCAAACGCTCGGCGTGATCGAGAATGCGGTTCATCTCCTCGGTGAGCCGCTGGCTCTCGTCGTCGTCCAGGCTCAACCTGGCGAGCTCGGCGATGCGTCGGACCTCGTCGCGGTCGACGCTCACGGCCAGTCCTTCTCCAAGGAGGCGTAGCGCAGGAGCAGCTTCTTCCGCCCCGCATCGTCGAAGTCCACCGTGACCTTGAGGTCACGACCGAACCCGGAGATCTCCACCACCGATCCCGATCCGAACGTATCGTGGACCACGCGCTCGCCTTTGACGAATCGGGGCAGATCCTGATTCATGCCCACGTCGTCGCCAGGGTCGTCGTCGAAGTCGTAGGACTGGGCCTCGTAGGCGCGTCGGCGGCGCCCACCCCGGTGCGGCGTGGACTGACTCAGGAGCCGGAGGCGCTCCGTCTTACGCTCCTCCACGAGATCTTCGGGGATCGCCTCGAAGAACGAAGACAAGGTGTTGTAGTTGAAGTCCCCCGCCCGTCTCCGCTGGCGAGCCCACGTGACGGCGAGCTTGTCCTCGGCGCGGGTGATGCCCACGTAGAAGAGCCGGCGCTCCTCCTCCAGGGTCTCGGGATCGTCGTAGGAGCGCCCCAACGGGAAGAGACCTTCCTCCATCCCGGCAATGAACACCAGCGGGAACTCGAGCCCCTTGGCGTTGTGGAGGGTCATGAGCGTGACCGTGTCCGCGTCGGGATCGAGTCGGTCGACGTCGGCCACCAGGGCCACCTGCTGGAGGAAGAGGTCGAGTTCGGTGAAGGTGTCCAGCTCCTCTGAATCCATGCCCTCCATGACCGTGGCGTCGAAGTCCACGGCACCAGCGATGAGCTCGGCGACGTTCCTCGCCCGGTCTTCACCTTCCGGCCCTTCTTCGTGGAGGTGGCGAACCAGGTCGAGGTCTTCGATGAGTTCCTCGAGGAGCTCGCCCACCGAGGCCTGGGTAGCCCTCACGCTGAAGCGCTGGATCAGGTCGGCGAAGTGCCGGAGGCCCCGGGACGCTCCGGCCCGAATGGACTGGATCTCGTCGGCTCGCGCCGAGGCTTCCAGGAGAGACACGCCCTCTTCCGCGGCCCAACGCACCAGGTGCTCCTGGGACGTGAGTCCGATCCCCCGCCGGGGATAGTTGATGACCCGACCGAAGGCCACCTCGTCCCTCGGATTGGAGATGAGACGCAGGTAGGCCAGAACGTCCTGGATCTCGCGGCGCTCGTAGAAGCGCACACTTCCGACGACCTGGTACGGCACCCCTTCCCTTCGGAAGGCGTCCTCCATGGCGCGGGCCTGGGCATTCGTGCGGTAGAGTACCGCCACCGACGAGTAGGTGAGCCGCGGCGTCTCGCGGATGCGCGTTTCGATCTCGCCCACGATCCAGCGGGCCTCGTCGTTCTCGTCGAAGCATTCGGCGAGGGTGACGGGCTCCCCGCCGGTCCGCTCCGTCCGGAGCGTCTTCCCTTTCCGATTCACGTTCTCGGCGATGACGTGGTTCGCGGCGCTCAGGATGCGCTCTGTGGAGCGGTAGTTGCGCTCGAGCCGAACGGTCCTCGCCGTGGGAAAGGAGTCCTCGAAATCCAGGATGTTGCGGATGTCCGCGCCCCGCCAGCCGTAGATGGACTGATCGTCGTCGCCCACCACCATGAGGTTGTGGTGTTCGCCGGCCAGGAGCTCGACGAAGCGGAACTGGGCCCGGTTCGTGTCCTGGTACTCGTCGACGAGGATGAACGCGAACCGCTCACGGTAGCGGTCCAGCAGGTCCGGCTGCGCCTCGAAGAGTTCCACCGGCTTCATGAGGAGGTCGTCGAAGTCGAAGGCGTTCTGGTGCTCGAGCGCCTTCTGATACTCCGGGTACACCCGCGCGACGTTGCGGAGGAAGAGGTCGAAGGAGCCCTCGTTCTCCTCGACGAACGCCTTTGCATCGACGAGCTGATTCTTGACGTTGCTGATCTCGTTGCGGATGGCCTTCGGGCTCCAGCGCTTGGGATCGAGGCCTACACCCTCCTGGACGCTCTTGAGCAGCCGGAGCGACTGGTCGGAGTCGAAGATGCTGAAGGTCCGGTCCCACCCCAGTCGATCGGCATGCCGGCGGAGGAGACGGGCTCCCACGGCGTGGAAGGTCCCCACCCACATCCCCGACGGCTCGGCGTCCAGGAGGCGGGTGATCCGCTCCCGCATCTCGCCGGCCGCCTTGTTGGTGAAGGTCACCGCCAAGATGCGGTCCGGGGCGACGCCGTGGTGATGGATGAGGTTGCACACGCGGGCGGTGAGCACGCGCGTCTTCCCCGACCCCGCACCAGCCAACACCAGGATGGGCCCCTCGAAGTGTTCTGCGGCTTCGAGCTGTTCGGGGTTCAGTCCCTGGAGATGGATCGCGGTGCTCGTGTCAGGCATCGGCGGCCGGGAGTCGAATCTGGAAGGTGGTGCCCTCGGTGCTTTCGAGGAGCTCGATCTTGCCGTCGTGGACGCCCTCGACGATGCGACGCGACAGAGCCAGTCCGACGCCCCATCCGCCGGACTTCGAGCTCACGCCGGGCTCGAAGATCTTGTCCCTGATCTCCGGATCAACCCCTGGCCCGGTGTCGCGGATCCGGAGGCTCACCCATCCCCCTCCCACCTCTCGCGCGTAGATGGTGATCTTTCCGCCGCGCCCCGCCAGGGCGTCGAGGGCGTTCTTCACCACGTTCTCCAGCGCCCAGATGAGGAGCACCTCGTTGCCCTTCACGCGGGGGAGCCCGTGGGGGATGTCGACGATGAGCTCGACGCCTTTCCGGGCGATGCGGGGAATGCGGGCTGCCAGATAGGTCTCCAGGTCGCGGACGACCTGACGCACCGACAGGCTCTCCAACTCCGGTTCGGTACCGATGAGCTCGAAGCGGTGGCTGATGCGCTCCAGGCGCTCCAGATCCTCACCGATGGAGGTGGCGATGTCGAGGTCGTCGAGATCGCCGGGTCGATGCCCGTGTGGGAGGCGCAACACCTCCAACCAGCCGGCCAGCGACGACAGCGGAGTGCCCAGCTGGTGCGCCAACTCCCTGGCCATGGCCGTCCACGCCTTCTCGCTCTCGGCTCGACGTTGGTACCGGATCACCAGGAAGCCGATGAGTACCGTCAGGAGGAGGCCCGTCGCCTGGAGAAAGGGCACCAAGCGCAGGCTCTGGGCCTCGGGTGAATCCCCGAAGTGGATGTGCATGGGCCCGAGGGTGTCCCCGATGGGCGCGTGCACCTCGTCCATCCGTCGGACGTAGGCCCGGATCCGCTCCTGACCCTCCGGCGTCTCCGAGTCCACGGAGAATGGGAGGTTCACGTGGCTGATGACCGTGTCGCGGGGGCCCATGACGACCATGGGCACGCCCGAGCCCGTGACGATGCGCTGGAGTTCGAAGAGCGCCTGGGTTTCCCGCGCCGGATCCTGCGACACCAGGCCTTCTTGCACCTCCGTGTAGATTCGCGAGAGGAGCTCGGAGTTGGCTTGGACCTGGCGAAAGATCTGCTGGGTGTAGAGCAGGTACCAGCCCAGCAGGAGAACGAAGAGGGTCGCGAGGGCGACGGGCCACTTGATGCGGTTCACGAGCTGGGCTCGAGGCGCTCGCTCCCAACGTACGGGTGGAGCACGTCGGGAAGCGTGACGGCGCCATCCTCGTCCTGGTACGTCTCGAGGAGGGCCGCCACCACCCTCGGCAACGCGAGGGCCGAACCGTTCAGCGTGTGAACGAACTCGGGCTTGTCGGCCTGGGACCGCCGGAAGCGGAGATTCGCCCTACGGGCCTGGTAGTCGGTGAAGGTCGTGCAACTCGACACCTCCAGCCACGTCTCCACGCCCGGGGCCCACACCTCCAGGTCGTACGTCATGGCGCCGCTTTGCCCGAGGTCGCCGGTGGCGAGGACCACCCGCCGATACGTCAGGCCCAGGCGCTCGAGGAGCACCTCGGCCTCTCGCGTGAGTTCCTCGAGAGCCTCGAGGCTACGCTCGGGGAGCTCGTAGCGCACCAATTCCACCTTGTCGAACTGGTGCACCCGCAGGAGTCCCCGGGTGTCCTTGCCGGCAGCGCCCGCCTCCCGACGGAAGCACGGTGAGTAGGCCGTGTAGCGGACGGGGAGGTCGTCGAGCTCGAGGATCTCGTCCCGGTGGAGGTTGGTCACCGGTACTTCGGCGGTGGGGAGCAGCCAGAGCCCGTCTTGTTCGGTGTGGTACGACTCCACGGCGAACTTCGGAAGCTGGCCCGTGCCGAGCATCGACTCGGGATTGATGAGGTACGGGACCCGGAGCTCCGTATACCCGTGCTCCCCGGTGTGCACGTCCAAGAAGAAGTTGATGAGTCCACGCTGAAGACGCGCGCCCGCGCCGCGAAGCAGTGGAAAGCCCGACCCGGCCACCTTGGCCCCCCGAGGCAGATCCAGGACGCCGAGGGCCTCCGCCAGGTCCCAGTGTGGCTGAGGGTCGAAGTCGAACGTCGCCGGCTCGCCCCACTCCGAGTGGATCTCGTTGGCCGACTCGTCGCCTTCCGGCACCGGGTCGAGGGGCAGGTTGGGCACCTCCAGCAGGATGGTGCGGATTTGCTCATCGGCCGACCGGACCACGTCGTCCAGGGTGTCGATCCTAGTCCCCAACGCCCGCGTCTCGGCGATGAGGTCGTCGGCGTTCTCTCCGGCGCGCTTCATCTCGCCGACCCGCTTCGAGGCCTCGTTCCTCTTCGCCTTCAGCTCGTTGACCTCACCGATGGCTTCCCGGCGCCCCTCGTCCAGGGCCAGCACCCGATCCACGGCCACCGGCAACGAGCCGTCTCTCCGAGCCAGGGCGTCCGTCACCGCCTCCGTCTCGGCACGGAGCCGACGAATGTCGAGCATGGCTCAGGTCAGTCGG
>CALJKZ010000691.1 GCA_937983085.1 uncultured Gemmatimonadales bacterium | reverse complement strand
CGCCGGCTACCTGGCCGGCAAGGCGGCCCGGGAGGTCGCGCTGCAGCGCGCCGAAGGGATCGCCGAGGGCGACTCGAGGCGGGTTGAACGCCGCCACGTGGACGCCGGCCTCACGCAGGGGCTTCCAGAAGCCCCGTGGGGTGGCCCAGCAGCCGACCCAGTCGTACACGACGTAGACCGGCACCCCTTCGCGGGCCTTCTCGATGAGCGCCGACCGGAACTCCCGCCCGACGGGATCGTCCCGGACGAGGTAGTTCTCGAAGTAGACGAAGCGCTGCGCGGACCGGATGGAATCGAGCCACGACGAGAAGGTGACCCCACCCTCGAACTGGAGCCGGATCTCGTTGCCACAGATGGTTTCGCCGCCGGTGGCCCGGGACATCCCCATCCACGGCTCCCCAGGCCTCGCCTCATGCCCTGCAGAGGGGCGGAACAGGATGGCGTGGCCAGCGGCGTCGGACGGTCCGCTCGGGGTGAAGGGCATGGCCTGAACTTCTCGAAGGCCGCCGGAGAAGTACAGTGGAGCCCAGCCCATGGAAGGGTGATCGGAAGCGCGTTCCGATCACCCTCCTGGACCTTCGCCCCTGCTACTCCGACCGAAGCGCCTGCATGGGGTCCACACGTGTGGCCCGGCGGGCCGGCACATACGACGCCGTCAGCGCCACCACGGCGAGGACGGCGCCCACCGCCGCGTAGGTCGTGGGGTCGGTGGCGCTCACCTCGAAGAGGAGCTCCACCAGGAAGCGGGACAGTCCAACAGCGGCGAGAACACCCACCACCAACGCCCCTACGGCGAGGAGGGCGCCCTCACGGAGGACCATCCCCAGGACCTGCCGCTGCTCGGCCCCGAGCGCCATGCGCACGCCGAACTCGCGGGTGCGTTGACTCACCGCGAAGGCGAGGACGCCGAGGACTCCGATGGCCGCGATGATGAGGGCGAGAACCGCGAACGCCGTGAACAGCGCCGCGTTCAACCGGTCGGCGGCGATGTCTTCCCTCCGCAACTCGGTGAGGGTGGTGACGTTGTCCACCGGGCGGTCGGCTTGCATCCCACGGACGATCTCCGTCACGCGCCGTGCCACGGGCCCGGCCTCTCCCGAGGTCGCCACGATGATGGCCGGTCCGGCGCCCTGCTGGGCCGCAGGCAGGTACAGGGTTTGCGCCCCGGAAAGGGACAGCCCGTACTCCCTGGTGTTCGCGGCGACTCCGACGATGCGCGACCAGGGACCCCAGCTACCGTTGAACTGCTGCTGGGAGATCCGTCCCCCGATGGCACTCTCCTTTCCGAAGATGTCCTGCGCCATCCGCTCGTTGATGATGACGACGGGCTCGGAGTCGGCGTCGTCGGTGATCCGGAACGGTCGACCCTGGACCATGGGAACGCCCACCGTCTCGAAGTAGCTCTCCGACACGACGTTCACCTGGCCCATGGGCGATGCCACCCCGTCCTCGGCGACCCCTTCGACCCGGAACGTCCTCTGGGTGAGGATGACCGGCTGGAACGGCGCCCGGCTCGCGTGGGCGACGGAGCGGACCTCGGGGAAGCTCCCGATCTCGTCGATGACGCGATCCATGAGCTGGAGGTTGTCGTCTCCCGACATGCCCGTGGTATTGGGCGACTGCATGGCGATGACGTTCTCGTACGCGATGCCGGTGTCCACCTCGGTGAGGTTGATGAGGCTCCTCACCATGAGACCCGCCCCGATGAGGAGCGTGAAAGAGAGGGCCAGCTGGCTCACCACCAGTCCGTGCTGCACGTGCTTGCGGGACAGCCCTACCGCACCCCGCGCCCCGGCCGCGGCACCGGCCGCGTTGCCCAGGCCCTGAAGCCCTGGAAGCGTCGGCGTCCACGCCAGGAGGACGGCGACTCCCACCGCGACCCCGATGGTGAACAGCAGCACGGGAACGTCGATGCCGATCTCCCCGGTGCGGACCGTGAACCGGTCGGCGTACTGGACGAGGAGTTCCAGCCCGAAGACGGCGAGGGCGAGCCCGAGGGCGGCCCCGGCCAGGGACAACACCAGGTTCTCGGTGAGGAGTTCTCGTCGGAGTCGCCGCTTTCCGGCGCCCAGCGCGGCTCTCACCGTGAGCTCCCGCTCCCGGCGAACGATCCGCGTGAGCGTGAGATTGGCCACATTGGCGCAGGCCAGGAGCAGCACCAGCCCTACGGTCCCCATGAGGACGAGGAGGGTGGGTCGCGCCTCGCGCGTGAGCTCCTCCTGCCACGGCGTCGCCCGAACGGTCATCTGCAGATGCTCGGGGTAGGCCGCGGGGTACGACTCGCGCAACGCACGGTTGAGGGACTGGAGCTCGGCCTGGGCCGCGTCCACCGTCTGCCCGGGAGCGAGTCGGGCGAAGACGTCCGTCATCCGATGGGTCCGGTCGTCCTCCATGGTAGCGCTCTGGTAGTGCGCGTTCGTCGAGTAATTGACGAAGAAGTCCTGGGTCCGCGTTCCCGTGTAGTGCGTGCCGGGCTCCAGCACTCCGATGATCCGTGTCACCGTGGGGGACGAGAAGGCATAGAGCCGGACCGTTGAGCCGATGATGTCGGGATCCGCGCCGAACACCCGGGTCCAATAGTCGTGGGTGAGGACCATGACGGGTTCCGCTCCGCGCCCGTCGTCGTCCGCGTTCATGGTCCGGCCGAACTGCGGCGTCAGGTCCAGCACGCCGAAGTAGTTGGCGGTGACCAACCCCCCGACGGCCCGATGGGGCTCGTCCTCGGCTACGACGGTGAAGGTCCAGTCCCCGTACTCGACGAACTCGTCCATGGTGCGGGACTGCTCGCGGTAGTCCTGAACCTCCTCGAAGGAGAAGGAGACGTTGTCGATCCCGGCGGCCATGGCCGGCTGCTGGACGTAGAGGATCCGGTCAGCGTCGGGATACGGCAGCGGCGCGAGCAGCACGCCGTGGATGACGCTGAAGATGGCCGTGTTGAGGCCGATTCCCAGCCCGAGTGTGAGGACGAACGCGGCGGTGTATCCGGGCGTTCGTGCGAGGCTGCGCAGCGTGATACGAAGGCTCTTCATCGTCGTCCACCTCCCTGGAGTTCCCGGCCGGAGCCCCTGCCCCGACCCGCCGGACGAGCCGGCCCTCAACCCAACTTCGTGAGGTACCGGTAGGATATCAGCTTGTAGGCCAGCTTCGCCACTACGAAGTCGGGGGCGGGCATCCCCGGCGTCGGTGCGAGCTCCACGATGTCCGCCGCCACGACCTCCCGCTCCTCGAAGACCCGCCGGAGGAAGCGGAGCGTCCGGTACCAGTCTCCACCACCCGGTTCTGGGGTGCCGGTGGAGGGAACGATGGACGGGTCGAAGTAATCCACGTCGAAGGTCAGGTACACCTTCGGTCCCAGCGCCTCCAGCGCCTGGTCCATCCATCGGTCGTCGTTCCACATGTCGTCGGCCCAGATGAGGGTCGAAGCGTCCGAGGACCGGGACACGTCGATCTCCTCGCGACTCACCCCCCGAAGCCCCACGCCGACCACGTCGGCCCGGTGGAGGACGCGGGCCATGGCCGACGCGTGCGAGGCCGGGGTCCCTTCGTACTCCAGCCGTAGATCCGCGTGGGCGTCCATCTGCAGAACCGAAAGGCGCTCATCGCCGAACCGATCGGCCTGGGCGAGGATGGCAGGCGACGAGACCGAGTGCTCACCCCCCAACATGAGGAGGAAGCCGTCTCCCAGTGCCGCCGCAACCCGAGCGTACGCGGCCTGCAGCTCGTCCATGGCCGGCGCCGCGCCGGCACGCGTCAGTTCGAGCGCGGGCAGGGTCCGGATGTCCAGGAGTCCCCCGGGCTCGCAGTCGAGCTCCTGGTCGTACAGCTCCACGTACCGGGACGCCTGGATGATGGCGTCGGGGCCCAGGCGGGTGCCGCCGCCCCACGACGTGGTGGATTCGTATGGGACCGGAAGGATCGCGGCGTCCGCCGAACCGAGGGAATCCGCGGCGTGCTCGAGGCCGAGGAAGGCACGAGGCAACTCCCAGGGAAGGTCGGCCAGCTCAGGCGGGACGCCCGGTGGAGGGACCGCGTCGCGCCCACGGCCGAGGGCGTCTGGATCCGGACGATTCGGCACGTCAGCGCACCGTCTCGATGGGGCAGATCAGGCCCTCGGTGGTCAACTCCACTCCAGCCTCCTGACAGGCGCTGCACAGTCCGTAGATCTCGAGGTTGCGTCGAACCGGAAGGAAGCCGTGCTCGTTCTTCACCCGGTTCTCGATGCGGTACAGTTCATTGCTCTCGAACTCGGTGACGGTCCCGCACTCGACACAGATCATGTGTTCGTGGACGGGCCGTGCCGAGAGACGGTGCTCGTATCGCTTGAACCCCTCCCCGAAGTCGTGTTCGGCCACCAGGCGGCTGCGAACGAGGAGGTCGAGGGTACGGTAGATGGTGGCCTTCCCGATCCGCTCTCCGCGGCGTCGCAGCTCCCCTTCGATGTCGTCCACCGACAGATGCTCGTCGGACGTGAAGAGGACCTGGGCGATGACCTCCCGCTGTTGCGTGACGGGTAGCCCCTGGTCGCGGAGGTACCGGGCGAAAAGGCGCAGGAACGGGGGTGTCCCCTGGTCTGTCCCGCTGTCGCGCGTCGAGCTCACGGGTCCGATGCCTCGATGAAGAGGTCGTCGAATTCCTCCATCAACTCCTCGAACTTCTGCGCCGATGCGGAAATGTCCACCTCCCGGGCCTCCCCTGCCCCCTCGTCGCCGCGCTGGACCACGCCTCGCATGACCGGCGGAAACCGGTCGGGACGCGCCTCTCCCTGATCTGTGAGGGTCGGCTCCACCGTCACACCCTTTCCGGTGTGCTCGGCCCGGTACGAAACCGTAAGCATGCCGCGCCGGTCCTCGCTTCCCTGGAACGTGCTCACGGCCACCAGCCCGTGCTCCCGCCGACCCCGACGAAGGGGCGGAAAGAGCCACAGCCGGTCGATGAACTCCACGCCGACCTCCTCGCGGATCCGGATGAGAACGCGGGGCAGAGCCTCCGGCACGCCGGGATCGGCCGATGCCCGGCCGGGCGGGGTCGTCACGACGCTCCGTCCTCGCGGGCCTTCGCCACCGCCTCGCGGGCCTTGTCCAGGACGGTCTGAACCGCCCGATCCATGGGGCCAGCGAGAACGGCGCCGGACGCCTTCATGTGGCCCCCTCCCTTGAAGTCCCTCGCCAACTGATTGACGTCCACCGGCCCGTTGGACCGGAAGGACACCTTCACGTCGCCGCCGCTGGTGTCCCGAAAGAGGAGGCCCACCTCCGTGCCTTCGATGGAGCGCGGGATGTCGACGATGCCCTCCAGGTCCTCTGCGATGATCCCGAGCTCCTCGTACGGCTCCTTCGGAATCACCATCCACGAGATGCCCGATTCGGCGTCGTGCTCGAGGGTATCGAGAGCGTGCCGGAGGAGCGCGTACTTCCGCATGGGCGCGCGCCCGTAGATCCGGTCGTGCATCTCCTCCGGATTGACGCCCAGGGAGATGACCTCGGCCGCCACCTGGTGGCACCCGGCCGTGGAGTTGTCGAAGCGGAAGCTTCCGGTGTCCGTCATGATGGCCACGTAGATCCCGTTGGCGATCCAGGACGACCAAGGCCCCTTGGCGGCGTGGATGACGTCGTACACCAGCTCGCCGGTGGCGCACGCGTCCGGATCGCGGAGCGAGATGCCGCCGATGGCGTGATCGCCCGGCTGGTGGTGATCGATGATGACCGTGGTCAGCTCCCGGATCATCTCCTGCACCCGTCCGATGCGCGGGACTTCCCCGGTGTCGAGCACCACGGCCAGGTCCGCGCTGTCGCACAGGTCGCGCGCTTTCCGTGAGCCGGCCTGGACGATCCAGTCCTCGTTCTCCACGAGGAAGCGGAGATTCTGCGGAAACGTCGTGGGGTTCACGATCCACGCTTCGGCGCCGTTGGCCCGCATCCACGACGCGATGGCGGCCTGTGACCCGGCGCCATCGCCGTCGGCGTTGAGGTGCGTGGTGAGGACCGCCCGGCGGGAAGCGAGGAGGGCGTTCTTCACTTCGTTGACCGCCGCCGCACGGTGAGCAGGCGTCCGGTAGCTCAAAGAGGATCCTGACCCTGAAGATGGAAGATGGGGGCCACCCTTTGGCGACCGCGCCGAAAGCTACCAAAAGCTCCGGGGGAGGCGCCACCGCACCTCAAGGAAGCTTCTTGCGGATCTTCGCCCACGTGGACGCGAGGTGGACCCAACGGGGAGACTCGCGACCCCCGGTGCGCGCCTGCGCCAGGGCCGCCCGGAGGGCATCGGGCCGGTTGGGATGGGCCGGCAGGGTGACGAACGCGCTGCCGATCTCGCCCACCGTATGGGCGTCGGACCCGGCCCCACGCAGTCTGTCGTGGCGGAGAGCCAGATCCAGGGCGTCGTCGTTCATCTTCTGCGAATGGAGCCGCGCGTTGAAGACCTCGACCACGTCGCAGAGGGGCGCCAGCCGATCGGCGTACGCTCCTCCGCCGCCCTTCCCCGCGGCGTATGGATGGGGCAGGTAGGGGATGCCACCCTGATCGCGGATCCGGGCGATGGTTTCCTCAGCCGGCGTCCCCTTGGGGATCTCTTCGTGGAGGTAGAGCCCGATGACGTCGATCCCTTCGGCGGTCTTCACCTCCTCCCCGGGAATGATCCGTTCGGGATGGGCTTCGGCCATGCGCAGGGCGACGTGGATCTTGTCGTGATCGGTGATGGCGATGCGCCCGTACCCCAACTCCAGCGCCCGTTCCAGAATGGCCTCGGGGTCCGACAGGCAATCGCGCGACCCCTCCGTGTGGAGGTGCATGTCGATGGTCAGACTGGCCTCTCCCGCCCGCGCCCGCAGGTCGGCCAGCACCCGGTCGGCGAGGACCTCCAGATCGGGGAGCGTGGACACGTTGTCGATGACGTAATCGCTTCGCGATCGCTTCTCCGACGGATCCATTTGTGCGTCGGCCATCCGCCTCGCCTCGTCGGGCGCCAGTCCCCGGTCCCGGACCATGCGGCCCACGCGAACGTCCAGCGGTGCGTCGACGAGGACCACAGCGTCGAAGTCGCCTTCTCGGCCCGTCTCGAAGAGGAGGGGGATCTCGGACACTGCCAGCGAGGCACCGGCGGCTCTCTGCTCGTCGAGCCACCGCTCTCGCAGCCGCCACACCACCGGATGAACGATCTCCTCCAACCGCCGCCGCGCGTCGTCGTCGCCGAAGACTCGCTGACGCATGAGCCCCCGATCGAGGGAGCCGTCGGCGGCCAGGACGTCGTCTCCGAAGGTCTCCACGACCCGGGCAAGACCGTCCGAGCCCGGCGCCACCGCGTCGCGAGCCAGATCGTCGGCCGAGATCACAGGAACTCCGAGGGTGCGCCACCGATCGGCGACGGCCGACTTTCCCGAGGCGACGTTCCCCGTGAGGGCGATGGTGAGCATCAGCCCGTTCCGGCGGCTCGGGCGGCCCGACGCCGAAGCACCCACCACGACACGACGGCCACCAGCACGAAGGCCACGGCCCCACCGACACCGAAAGCCTGCGAGATGGTCTCCCAACCTTCCCGACCGGCGAAGCCGATGGCCACATAGATGGCGGTCCACCCCAGCACTCCGAAGACCTCGAAGGAGAGGTATCGGTGGTAGCTCAGGCCACTCATCCCCGCCGCCATGGGCATGACCGTCCGGACGAAGGAGATGAGACGGGCGACCGTCACCGAATAGACGGGGTGCCGTCCGAACAGGTCCTGCACCGAGTCCCACCGGTCACCGAGAAGACGACGCCAGCGTCCCCCGTCGCGGAGCAGATACTCCCCCGATCGCCTTCCGACCCAGTATCCGATGCTATCGCCCACGAAGCCTCCGCACGCCGCGGCGACGATGAAGGGCGCCAGGGGCGTGCCCGTTTCCAGCGCGAGGATGGTCGAAACCGAAGTGGCCACGCCGGAGGGCACCACCAGACCGGTGACGAAGCACGTCTCGAGGATGGCCAGCACGAAGAGCAGCCATGGGCCGTGAGCCGCCAGCTGGTCGAAGAGAAGAGCTACCAGGTCCACCGGTCAGCCTCGGGGCGCCGCGACCCGGAAGTCGTCCTCCGTCGCCCGGACCCGGTCCTTTCCGAGAGACAGGATCCACACCGAGTCGCGGGACGTCTCCAGCTGATAGACACTCCCCCACGGGTCGCGCTTGATCTCGTCCCCCGAGTAGCGGTAGTCCAGCCAGTTCAGCCACGCCGCCCCTTCCGGCATCTCGCCGGTGAGGCGCTCGTGCTCCACCACGTTGCGCGCCACCTGTCGCATCTCCTCCTCGGTGCTCCACCGTTTCACCGGGACGACCACGGGTTCGGCCAGGTCCACCAGCATGGCACGGGTTTCCGGGAAGTAGAACCAGACCACGACGGCGAGGACGATGAGCAGGAGGAGTCTACTCATGTCGCCGACCGGACATTTCGCTCCGCATCCGGGCGGACCAGACGAGGTAGCGCTCGAACTCGTCGATGGGAGGGTCGGCGTCGGGGTCCCCGTACGCGGTGTCCAGACGCCAGCGAAGGTAGGATCGCGGCGGAAGGGGCAGGAACGGCGGTCGACGGTACCACCCCCGTGCCCGGAAGGCCCAGGCGGCACGGATCAGGTACGGAATCATCCGCGGTCGGCGGATGGCCATTCCGGCGATTCTCGCGTACAGGGTCGCGCACTCCTTCGGACCGATCACCCCCGCAGGGAGTACCTTTCCCCCTGCTCTGGACGGCGGTGGTCATCCGCCTGCCAGACTCGGCGGAAACATAACGCTTTCAACGGCTTCCGCCGCGTTTTTCTCCAGGCAACGGACCCATGCCCAACCGACTGGCCGAGGAAACGAGCCCGTACCTCCTTCAGCACGCCGGGAATCCCGTCGAATGGTACCCGTGGGGACCCGAGGCCCTGGAGCGGGCCCGGGCCGAGGACCGTCCCATCCTCCTCTCGGTGGGCTACTCCTCATGCCATTGGTGTCACGTCATGGAGCACGAGTCCTTCGAGGACGAGGCGACGGCGGCTCTCATGAATCGGCACTTCGTCAATGTGAAGGTCGACCGGGAAGAACGCCCCGACATCGACCAGATCTACATGAAGGCCGTCCAGATCATGACGGGTCGAGGGGGGAGGCCCATGACGGTCTTCCTCCGACCCGACGGGGCTCCCTTTTTCGGTGGCACCTACTATCCGCCCGAGCCCCGCCACGGGGTGCCGTCGTTCAGACAGGTCCTGGACGCCGTGGCCGAGGCGTGGCGCGAACGCCGGGACCAGGTCGATTCGGGGACGGCCCGTCTGGTGGACGCCCTCGCCCGTTCGTCCACCGCCGGCGCGCCGCGGCGGACCGGGCTTCCCCTGGTGGATCGTGCCTGTCGTGTGCTGTCGGATCGATACGACCCGGTGCACGGCGGCTTCGACCGGGCGCCGAAGTTCCCCCAGCCGGTGACCCTCGAGCTCCTCCTTCGCCAGCATCTGCGCACCGGCAATCCCCGCCCTCTCGAGATGGTGGTCCATACGCTTCGTCGCATGGCCGCCGGGGGCTTACGCGACCATCTGGCAGGAGGCTTCCACCGCTACTCCGTGGATGCCCGGTGGCTCGTGCCGCATTTCGAGAAGATGCTCTACGACAACGCCCTTCTCGCGAGCGTCTACCTGGACGCCTACCGGGTCACCGGCTTGGAGGACCTCCGCGACGTTGCCGTCGAGACCCTGGACTACCTCCTGGACGACATGCGCGATGCCGACGGCGGCTTCTATTCCGCACGGGACGCCGATTCGGAGGGAGAAGAGGGCGTCTTCTACGTCTGGACGCCCGCGGAGTTGAATGCCCTCCTCGGCGACGACGCGCCTCTGTTCATGAGGATGTACGGCGTGACCGAGGCCGGGAACTTCGAGGGCAAGAACCACCTCCACCTGCCTGCACCCGTCGACGTCGTGGCCGACGCCGAAGGTCTCGGCGTGGACGAAGTGCGTCGACGCGTGGAGGAAGCGAAAGGGGTCCTCCTCGCCGAGCGGGCGAAGCGCGAGGCGCCGTTCCGCGACGAGAAAGTCCTCGTCGCGTGGAACGGCCTCGCCATCCGTGCCTTTGCCGAGACGGGCGCCACCCTGGGCCGAAACGACTTCGTTGCCGTAGCCGTGGAGTGCGCGGAGCTCATGTGGAACGAGCTCCGGTTCGACGACCGTCTCCACCACTCCTGGATGGCGGGTGAGGCCAGGATCCTGGGCTTTCTCGATGATCATGCGTCCCTGGGCAACGCCTTCGTGAGCCTGCACGCCGCCACGTTGGACGGTCGCTGGCTGCAGCGCGCCGTCTGGCTCGCCGAGGAGATCCTGTCGCACTTCGTGGACAACGAGACCGGCCTGCTGTACGACACGCCCAACGACGGCGAGAGGCTCATCGTCCGGCCACGGGATCCGACGGACTCGGCCACCCCGTCGGGGATTTCCCTGGCCGCAGAGCTCTTCGCCCGGCTGGGGCGACTCCTCGACAGGGCTCGTTTCACCGACGCGGCGCGGAGGGCGGTCGACGCCGAGGCCGACCTCCTGGAGCAAGCAGGGCCGGCCTTCGGACGCCTGCTCTCGGTCCTGGACCGCCTCGAGGCGCCACCGGTGGAGATCGCCGTCGTCGGTCTCGTCGACGATGCGGGAACGGCCGCGCTGCTGCAGGCCGCCCACTCCGAGCTGCAGCGGAACATGGTGGTGACGGGCACGACGTCCCAGGAGGCGGAGGCCGCCACACCGCTCCTCGAAGGTCGTGGCCTCGTCGACGCCCAGGCCGCGGCCTACGTGTGCCGCGAGTACACCTGCGGCCTCCCCGCGACGACCGCGGAGGGGCTCAGGGAGCAGGTGGCGCTTCTCTCGGGGCCCGCAGGCGAGTGATGAGGCGCTCCGGGTAGAGGCGGCGGCGGCGCGCCCCGGGCGCCGCGATCATAACTCTTCGTCCTCGTGCCGAGTTGGGTATCTTTAAGGGCTGTCTCGCAGCCCCGGTCGGTTGCGCGAACCAACCCGAAACGCGAACCCATGGCGACAAGCGAACAGGAAGTCATGCAGGCCTCCGATCTGGCCGGTCTCTCCCACGCACAGCTCCTCCGCTTCTACCGGACGATGGTGGCCTCGCGCCGCGTCGACGACCGCGAGCAGAGCCTGAAACGGCAGAACAAGGCGTACTTCCAGATCTCGGGGGCCGGCCACGAAGCCGTGGGTGTCGCCGTCGGCGCCCACTGTGATCCGCACCGGGACTGGTTCTTCCCGTACTACCGTGACCGCGCCCTCATGCTGGCCCTGGGCCAGAGCCCCCTGGATCACCTCCTCCAGGCGGTGGGAGCCGAAGACGACCCGGCCTCGGGTGGTCGACAGATGCCCGGTCACTTCGGAGACGCGCGATTCAACACGCCCACGTCGTCGTCCCCCACCGGTACCCAGTTCCTCCAAGCCGTGGGTGCCGCGGAGGCGGGGACCAAGTTCGCCGCCATCGAGGGGCTCATCGAGCACGTCGACTCGTCGTTCGCCGATGACGAGGTGGTCATCGTCTGCACCGGTGATGGCGCAACGTCCGAGGGAGAGTTCTGGGAGTCGCTGAACACCGCCTGCAATCTCCGCCTCCCGGTGGTGTACGTCGTCCAGGACAACGGGTACGCCATCAGCGTTCCCATCGAGGTGCAGACGGCCGGGGGCAGCGTATCCAAGCTCGCCTCGGGCTTTCCGGGGCTCCACGTGGTGGAGTGCGACGGCACGGACGTCATCGACTCCTACCGGGCAGCCGGCGAGGCCATCGAGTACGCGCGGCAACGGAAGGGGCCGTCCATGCTCCACGCGTACACCACGCGGCCCTACTCCCACTCCATGTCGGACGACGAGCGGGCGTACCGGACCCCGGAGGAGCGAGAGGAACAGGACAAGCGTGATCCCCTCCGACGGCTGCGCGAGCTCCTGATCGGTGAGGGTGCTGCCACCGCCGACGAGCTGGACGCCGTCGAGCAGGAGATCCACGACGCGGTGGCGGAGGCCGCCGACGTGGCTCTGGAGCGCCCCCAACCCGACCCCTCCACGGCCCTGAAGCACCTCTTCTCCGAGGGCGTGGATCCCACCTCGCCGGACTTCGACACCGAAGACCGGCCCGAGTACGCCGACGACAAGCTCCTCACCATGGTGGACCTCCTGAACGCGTGCATGCGGTCGGAGATGGAGCGCGACCCCCGCATCGTGATCTTCGGAGAGGACGTCGCCGACGTCTCCCGCGCCGAGATCATCGACCAGGTGAAGGGCAAGGGCGGGGTCTTCAAGGTGACCCACGGCCTGCAGAAGGAGCTCGGGTCCGCCCGGGACCACAACTCCCCCCCGGCCGAGGCCAACACAGTCAGCCGGACCATCGGCCCG
>CALJKZ010000690.1 GCA_937983085.1 uncultured Gemmatimonadales bacterium | reverse complement strand
CCCCATGTGATGCAGCGCGTCGGCCTTGCGCAACAGCAGCCCGGCCCGGCGCGCGCCGTCGAGGAGCCCCGGCAGCGCGAGCGCGCGGTCCAGCAGGGCCACCGCCTCGCCGGGCAGGTAGTTCGCCTCCAGGTGCTCCAGCGCCGGCTCCAGGTGCGGAAGCGCCCCGTCCCCCCGCGCGCACTTCGGGTAGTGCGCGCACACCTCCAGCGCCGCGTGGCCCCGGACCCCCCCTTTGCCCGCCAGGGCGTCGGCGAGGGCCGCATGGTATTCGCGCCGCAACAGCTCGGCGAGCCCGGCGTACAGCGCCTCCTGCACCTGGTGGTGGTCGAAGACGTAGCGCAGGCCGGCCGACCGCACGAGGCGGTGCTTCTTCTCGATCGTCGCCAGGCTCTGCAGCACGGGGATGCGCCCGAGGCCGAGCACCTCGCCGACCAGCAGCGGGTCGAACTCGAAGCCGCAGCACGCCGCCACCTCGAGCAGGTTGCGCTGCTGCGCGTCGAGATCGGCGATGCGCGCCTGCACCAGCTCGCGCACCGACGCGGGGATCTGCACCTGCTCGATGAACTGCGTGGTCGCCCACGTGCCGTCGTCCTTCTTCGTGATGAGCTGCCCCTCGCGCAGGCCCTGGAGGATCTCGAAGATGAAGAACGGGTTGCCGTCGGAGGTGGTCGCGATCTTGAAGCCCAGCTCGTCGGCCAGGCGCCGCGAGCCGAAGGCGTCGCGCAGCAGGCGGGCGAGGTCCTTCGGGCCGAGGCGGCCGAGCTTGAGCGTGGTGGCGTGGCCGAGGCGCGCCAGGTTGGCCGTGAAGTCGTCGGGCAGGCCGGGGCGGAAGGTGCCGACGAGCAGCAGCGGCTGATCCTGCGCCGCCAGGGCGAGGGCCGCGAAGAGCGCGTGCCCCTCGGCGGGGGCGAAGTGCAGGTCGTCGACGAGCACGATCGTGGGGCGCTCGGCCGCGAGGGCGCGCGTGGCGTGCACGAACACCGCGTGGAGCGAGTCCTTCGTGAGGGGCTCCTTGCCGGGCGGCGTGGGTTCGCCCTTGAGCAGCGCGTCGAAGGCGGGCACGAGCAGCGGCTTCGCGTTGCGCCGCGGGGCGTGACCCGGCTCGCGGGAGTGGTCTCGGTAGGCGGTGGCGAAGGCGGCCGAGGCGGTCGCCGCGCCGCCGGGCGGGTAGCTGCCGAAGAGGAAGTTGACGTCCTCGCCGGCCTGCTGCAGCGTGCCGACGAATTCGTCGACGAGCCGCGTCTTGCCGATGCCCGCCTCGCCCTCGAGAAACACCACCTGCCCCTGCCCCCCGCCCGCCTTCGCGTAGAGCGCGCGCAGGCGTTCGATCTCGTCCTCGCGGCCGTAGAGCGCGGTCTCCCGGGGCACGCGGATGCGCCGCAGCGGGCGCTGCGTCGCCGCGCGGATGGCCTTCGCGCGCTCGCGCCACCACGCCGAGCGTGCGCCCTCCTCGAGCACGGCGAGCAGCGCCGCGGCGGAGGGGAACCGTGCGCCGGGGTCCTTCTGCAGCAGCGCGCGCACGACCTCCTCGAAGAACGGCGTGAGCTGCGGGTTGAGCTCGGCGGCGGGGCGCGGGTCGTCCTTGATCTGCCGCTGCATGACGGTGCGGACGGTGTCGCCGCGGAAGAGGTGCCGCCCCGTGCCGAGTTCGTAGAGGGCGAGGCCCAGCGAGTAGAGGTCGGAGCGCGCGTCGGGCTCGCCGCCCTCGAACTGCTCGGGCGCGGCGTAGAGCACCGACCCGACGAACTGCCCCGTGGTGGAGAGCCGGATGGCCTCGTCGACGAGGTGCGCGACGCCCAGGTCCATCAGCTTCACGACGTGGTCGGCCGTGACGAGGACGTTTTCGGGCTTGAGGTCGCGGTGGACGGCGCGGGCGGCGTGGACGGCGGCGAGGGCGCGGCACACTTCGCGGCCGATGTGGCGGCAGAGCTCCTCGGGCAGTCGGCCGAGCTCCTTCACCAACGCGCGCAGCGTCTTGCCGTCGACGTACTCCATCACCAGGTAGTGGTGCTGTTCGTCGTCGATGGCGATGGCGTCGACGTCGTAGGTGCGCACGACGTTCTCGTGGACGACGCGGCGCCCGAGCTCGCCCTCCCGCATGAAGCGCTTGAAGAAACCGGGCGTGGCGAGCAGGTGCCGGTGGATGACCTTGAGCGCGACGTGGGTGCCGACGGGGAGGCCGGCGGCCTCGCGGACGACCTCGGCGCGGTACACGGTCCCCATGCCGCCGATCCCGAGCTCGGCAAGGATGCGATAGGGCCCAAGCTCCTTCAACGGCACCCCGCCAGCAGACGCAAACAGGAAGCAAAACGCAAGGCGAGCTACCGCACGCGCGCCGCCCGGCGCGAAGGAAGGGGGGGTCCGGGGGCACACCCAGGCGGCAGGCAGCCCGGAGGGCGTGGGGCCAGCAGGACTCGAACCTGCAACCCACGGATTATGAGTCCGCTGCTCTGACCGGTTGAGCTATGGCCCCGTGTGATCGGAAGTCTAAACCCGGTGCGGGGTTACGGCAACTGCGCGGTGGGCGTGCGTGCGCCGCTCCCGTGCCTGATGCTCATCGTGATGACCAGGTGCGGGGACGTGGTGAGCACCGCGCAGCGGCCCGCTGCCCCGGTCTTCCTCATGGCGCGCCTTCCCTTCAGTCGAATTGAAGTGCGCATTTGGATGTGACCAGATGCGCCACGCCCGAGGCAAACATGAAAACCACCGGGGCCTGCCTCGCCTGTGTCCACGTTCCTACCTGACCCCAGAACGCCTCTGCGAAGAAGAACGAGATTCCCACCCCGAGCAACGTAAAGAGAATCAGACAGAACACGTGCGTGAGAATCCGCGGATGACCCGCTCAAAAAGGAACCGCGTTGCGAGGAAGTAGCAGAGGAAGAACGCCGCTTGGCTGACGAGAAGGGCTCCGTACGACAGGGTCGGGCGGCCTACCTCTGCGAGCGGCAACGAGCGCCCCTCAAGAAGAGCGGGGAGACTGTAGATTCCGGTCGCGAAAGCGAATATCGTCAGAATGCTCGCTACAAACCCGAGGAGCGAGACCGTCTGGTTCCTACCCTCAGCCATTCCCGCCGCTTTCGTGATGTCCTACTCGACCCGGCAGTCCCGAGCGTTGACATCCCGGCCGGAGTTCAGCACTCGTCCCGTCACGCGGCCCACGATGGTCACCCTGTCCCCCGGACTGAGGTTGGCGATTGAATCGGTCTTGAGACCGAGCGAACGCACAGAGCACGTCACCTCCCAGGAGCAGACTTGCCTTGAGGGTGACCGAGACCCGCCCAGGGGTCCCTTGTCAATTGACCGGACCTTGCCGGTGACCCGGACGGTCTTGCCCTCGTACCGTGCAGCCGCACCCACCTCGTTATCTTCGTAGTCGTCCAAGAGCTGTCCTGCGGTGACCTCAAGGGTCGGCACGCCAGCCGTGTCCGGCCCGCAAGCGCAAAGCGCACTGAGGATGATGAGAGCTGGTAGCACCTTCCTGCCAGAGAGCGAGTGAGACTTCCGGTCTGTGGACATCGATTACGCCCCCTCTCGATTGTGGCCGCACTGCCCAACGGAAACAACAGTGGACCCTTCTCCCGCGAAGCGCCCGTCAGGCTGATTCCCTCCACCGGTCAGTATACAAACGCAGTGCTACGCAGTCGCTTCAGAGGGGACGACAACCACTTCCATTCCGGGGTGGGCTTCAAGGAGCGGCCGCAGGACTGCATCGTCTGTTCGACACAAGGCCACTGATCGAACCGACCGCGGCTGCAGTGCGCGGATGAGATCGGCAGAGAACAGCGTCTGGCCCATGAGGTACATCCCAAGTCGGCTTGCCTTGGCCTGGACCACTATCACGTCCTGATCCCGCAACGAACAGTCCCGCCAATGAACCCTCTGGTGGGGACCCCTGGGCAGAATGACGGCATCGATGAGCCGTTGGCCGGTCGTCTGCGACCGCTTCACTGCTTGGAACTCCTCGCACAAGGTGCCGCCGACCTGGCGCCAATACCAGCGGATCATGGGGGTTTCGAGTTTGCTCATGCTTTACGCGCCTGCGTGCCCAGTGACGGTGCCGCTCCCCCGCGAGCGCCCGGCGAGATTCTACTTCGCCGGCCCGGGCGGCGGGGGGCCCGCCAAGGCCATTTCACCCTGCGCGAATAGTTATCGGAAGTCGCACGTACAGCTATTCTGGAACCCTCGTGCCGGTGGCTCAACTAAATGTCCGACCCGTAGGCTTGGCAGCCGAGAGTGAGCCAATATGGGGACGATGGCCGCGGCGATCGCAACTCTTGTAGCGGCTGGCCACGCGTTTGACTACTTCGCAACGCATAGGCGACGCTCGGTTTTGCACGCGCGCTTTGAGCATTTCTGGCTCTGGCTGGCCTGCACACATCGCGCGAACCGGCACCAGGGTGTCGCTCGTTTCGCACAACGTACGATAGCTCGCGTCTTCGGAGATAGCGTCCTATCTGCGAGGCGCCTTGTCCTTGCCCCTCTTGTTAGCGTTGGCCTTACGACTCTGGCCGTTACTATTGGCTACGGCGTTGATTTTCAGGCGCACACTCCTCCTTGGTGGGGGGCACCTCACGCCGCTATCGTGGCGGTAAACTTCGTGTTCGACGGCGCCACCTTCGCGCTTACTCTGTACTTGCTACGGAAGATGGTGGCCGCAAACCTTGTGACAGCTATAGGTCTTGTTGCGTTCAATGTGATCGTCGCGTACTGCTTGGCCGTCGGATGCTTAGCATCCTCGACTCTAGTGGCAGATCGGATTCAGGGCGCTTCTCCCAATCCAATCAAGTCTACGAGCGGTTCGTACCTGGTGATCGTCAAGGAGAGGAGACTCGGGCCGCCCGTCCCTCCGGGATTCCCGCACACTCAGGGGGACACCGAGATCAAGAATGTGGAGGAGTACGTGACATCGCTCCCCAGGCGTCCAGCCCCAGCCGGGGAGTTGTGGCAAGAAGCGTGGGGGATAATGAGTTGGTCCTACAAAGAGAGGGTGCCTCCACGGGTTACAGTTATCATGCTACGCCAACAACTCCCTTTCCCAGACGTGAAGTATGCCCTAGTAGCCCGGAGGGTGCTGCCTGTCACTGGACGCCTCTACGCCAGCACGACATTGCTTCCGCTACTAACGTTCGTGCTCTTCATGGTCTTCGTGCAAACAGTTGATGCCACGAAGCGAGTTCTCATGGTGTGGCTGTATGCCCCGCTCCAAGCGGCAGGGAATGACCCAACGACTTTCTGCGCCGGCAAAGCACTCGGCCTTGCTGCTGGCCTTGTGCTGGCGATCGCCACCTGGTACGCGAAGCTCTTGGTGTCCTAGCCGAGCTTTCCAGCGCCCATAACATCCAGCCCCTCGATCCCCTTCCGCGCCCGCTCGGACATGGCCCGGACGTACCTCGCCGTCGTCGTGTACGAGGCGTGACCCAGGATCTGCTGCAAGTCCGCCGGCGCCCCCCGCTCCAGGTAGTGCGTCGCGAACGTGTGCCGCAGCGAATAGAACGTCAGCCCTTTTCGCCGGTCCAGCCCTGCCGCGCGCAGCGCCGACCGCCAGGCCCACCGGTACTCGAACTCCGGCTTCCCCGTGCTGGAGAGGAACACGTAGTGGTCGTCCGCCCCCCCGCGCCGCTTCTTCAGGGCCTGCAGCTCCGCGGCGAGCATCGAGTGCATGTGGATCGTGTCGCCGACGCCGACCTTCGGGCGGTAGACGGTGATCGTCTGGTTCCCGAAGGACACATCGCCCCAGCGGAGCGCCTTCAGTTCGCAGGGGCGCTGGCCCGTGAGGAGCGCCGCGAGGGCGAAGGGGCGGAAGTAGTCGGCGCAGCCGTCGATGAGGCGCGAGCACTCCTCCTTGCTGAGGATCGCCCGCGTCCGGACCGGCTCCTTCCCTCGCTTGATGCGGCCGACGGGGTTCTTCTGGAGCAGGCCCAGGCGCACAAGTCGGTTGATCGCGGCACTGACGAGCGCGATGTCGCGATTGATGCTGGCGTTCGACGGCGCCCCACCCTTCACGCGAACGAGCTGGTTCGGGTCCTTGCGGGTCGATCCCAGCTTGCGTACCCCCAGCCACTTCCGCTGCCGCCGCCATGCCTGGTAGCTCTCGATGTCGCGCGGGCTGAGGTCGGCGGCGCGGCGGTCCGCGAGGGGTGACATGGCGATGGCGCGCTGAGACACGCCGTACCGCTTGATCCCGTTCTCGCTCTTCCCCTCGGCGCGCTTCGCCGTGAGGTACTCGGTGATGGCCTCCATCAGGGTGAGGTTGCAAGCGGGCGCGGGCCCGTTGGTCGGG
>CALJKZ010000689.1 GCA_937983085.1 uncultured Gemmatimonadales bacterium | reverse complement strand
GTCGGTTGCGTCTACGCGCAGGACAACTCGGGGGGCGCCGTCAGGCCCGGACCCAGCAGTAGCCCCTTGGTGAACGATGGAATACGCGAGGAAGAAGCCGAGGGCCCCCAGGACATGGTTTCCGCCCATGGCGACCAATGACGACAGCCCCACTCCACGCGCGCCAAGCTCGCGAAACAGGCGGAGAGCCCTGTCCCGTGACCCGACTTCATTGGTTACCATGCCCACGAGTGCCTCGGGGATGCCAGCGATGGTCATGTAGGGGCGCCGGGCGAAGGCATAACCCGACGGGAGCTCGCGGGGCAGGAAGGCCGGCCTCCACTCCCACAGCATCTTGGCTTCTTCACGCGTGGTCGCCTCAGCCACGGCGCGCGGGTCAGCGTAGACGTTACCCGTGACGATCCACTTTGCCTTGCCGGCCGTACCAAGAAGGCCCGCCTGCCGCTTGATGGTCAGTGCGTACACCTTTCCGCTTCAGCTTACCTCCATTGCCCTCAGCACGGCGTCGAATGAAGCCCAGGACCCCTTGCCGTCATTCCCCGGGAAGCTGTGGAGCACTTGGTGACCCGAGGCGCGCTCCCTTGGCGCGAACCGCCTCACGGGCCAACGCGCGATAACACCGCGCGGCTCGCCATCCTCCTCGCGGGCAACGCGCACCCTGGCATCCTGCACAAGGCGGAGGTCCGACTCAGGCGGGCTGTCAGGGTCGTAGCGCCTCCACTCCAAACGCAGGCCGTTTCCTGACAGCTCTTCTCCCAGAGCCTCAAGAGCGGCGTCGCGCGTGGGCGGCCGGCCGCCGCGGTGCCGCGAGTCATGAACGATTAGGGCACGCGGTAGCGGAACACCCCGCTCAGCCTGTGCGGTGATAAGGGCGAGCTCCCTCAGGACCGCCTTGTCGAGCTCGGCGGACCTGCCTGAGCCTGAGGATGCATAGAGCTCGATGTTAAGCGTCGGGAGGTGGGGATACACGCGCACGAAGTCGCGCACCGCCGCGACCACGCCCCCCTCGTTCAGGCCGGACGAGCTGCTGCCCGGAAGTGCAACGCCCGCAGCCGATGCCGGCAAGCCGATGGCGCCTCCTTCCAGATTGTCGAAATGCGCAAGCACGGACCAGGCAAGAAACATCTGCGAGGGGCCAGGATCGCTCGGAACGGCGGCAAGGATAGTCTCGTTGCTGCCGGACGCAGGGGCCGGGCCAACCCACGGAAACCCCCACCCCTCCACCACCTGAAGTAGCCTGTGGTCGCTCGGGCCAGCGCCATCGTCCGGTGCGACGCACTGCTCAGCGCCATAGGCCCATCCGAGCCTGATGGGATGGACAGGCGAGAGGAGAACTGCGCTCACCTTCTCCCTGTCATTGTCGTACACGATTGCCGAGAAGGGGTAGCACGCCCAGAAGTGGTCCGCCGGGCCAAGCTCCTTGCCGCGGTCTACAAGATCCTCGAACGCGCCCAAGTAGGCATCGACGAGATCCGGGTCCACGTCGCGCAGGGAGTAGCGACAAAACCACGTGGGCTTCTCGTCCCCGCCGAACCCGAGCGCGGAGAGGATTGCCAGAAGGGCATCCCACAGAGCGCGCGCTTCGTCGCTCCCGAGCAGATCAGGAGAAGGACCGGATCCCGCATTCTCAATGGCCTTCGGGCCTGCGGGCTCCGCCGGCCAGTGCACAAGGCGTCCAGGGTCCGTGGGAGACTCGCGGAAGGGCCCCCTGGGCCTTGTCACCAAGACGAACTGCAGGAGGCCGCGAGCCTGTTCCGCGCCTGCCGCAAGGGCCTGGTCCAGCGCCTTCCCAAGCATTGCCTCGAGGCGCCCCCGCAGGTCCATGCACATGTCGTCGGCAGGGGCTCCCGCCCTCGGCTGCAGCCCCACTGCTGTGGCTTCGATTGGAAGCCAAGGCATGACGGTGCGTTCTTCTACCGACACTTCGGCAAGGGTCTCGCCGCTGTCCTCAGCAACGAACGACTCGCCGTCATGGAGCAGCAGCGGCTGAAGAGAGGACGCGCCGCTCCAGTCGGGCGACTCGTCACTTGTGCGGTCGGCCACCTTCACACGCGTCGGGATGGCAATAGGGCCGAGGCCATCTAGGCGGCCGTCATAGGCAACAAGCTCCGCGTCCTTCTGGGATCCCTTGAGCTGCAGTATGCGGTCGTCACCCGACTCCTCGCCCACGAACCCCTCCGGCGACGCGGAAAACTTCCCTCCTCCTCCGACGTAGACGTTCGGTTTGTTTCCCCAGGCCACTAGCGTCGTCACGCGCCAAGGGCACGGCAGCACAAGCTGGCACTGCGCGTGGGGGTCAAGGCGCCCTGTCAGAACCCCCTTAGGTATCGTGTCCAGCGTGAGCTTTACGGGCTTACCCGGCCAGCGCGACTTGTGGCGGTAGCTGAGCCTGCCCCTGATCACGACACCAGTGGGCGTCGCTTCCGGCGTGCCTGACACGTCAAAAGCCCATCCGGCCTTGGGCCGGAAAAGCAGGGGCGGCAGGTCTTGCACCGTGACCGGCGCAGCGGGAGCCTCCGCGTCCCCTCTCCACGGAAGTAGCAGGGCGGTGTCTTCGAACAGGACTGATGCGACGCGGCCATCGACTTCCCAAGTTGCTTCGCGGCCCGGCAAGACCACGACCGAGTCCGAGCGAGAGGGATGGGGGCAGGGGAGGTCGTGCACCCTCACTTGGATGATCCCGCGGGCTGCTCCCGCCTCGAGAAGCCGTTGGAACTCCTTCTCGTCGATCGCTCTCCAAGCTGACACTCGCAGGGGGCCACTCGGCCCCAGTGTCGTGAGGGCCGCGATTGAGTGGCCTGTGTCAATAGCCCGAGCGGGCAGTTCGTCCCAGGCAAGCTCGCCAAGCCCTTCGGCCAATCCCTGAGACTCCAGCCAGCCAAGCGACTCCCGCGCAGCCTCCACGCTGGACCAGTGCGCGGTGACCGCCTGGGCGTATCTTTTCTTGTCGAGCCCCCGGTACCGCGTTGCGCCTTCCGCTGGGGCCGGCAGGCCCGCACAGGCGTAGGTGTCGCGCACAACTTGGAAGTTTCCCGGCTCTGCCCGCAGGATGTGGGTGAGCAGCTCATCGCAAAACATTGCTGCGCTGGCCCACCAGCCCTCGACCCAAGACTTGGCCTGACTGCCTGCTTCCTCAAACGCACTCGCAAGGAACTCAAGGACTTCGCCCACCGTCCGCTCAAGCGCGTCCCACTCGCCCGCGGGCAGAAGGTCCTTTTTCTTTGCACGAAGGACATCAACGATGCCGTGGGCCAACGTAGGCAGCGCAAACACCATGGTCTGCGTCGCCGGGAACGACGGCCCAAAGGCCTCGCGGGCCACATCTGAAAAGCTGGAGTCGGGGTCGAACTCGCCTTCCTGCCAAACGAATAGGCGCTTGCCCGCACGGTACTTGATGACGCTGCAGGCACGTACTTCGTGGCGTCCCGCAGCCCCGTGGGCGTTCGGGACAACCCTTACCGCATAAGGCTCGGCGTCGCCCGCGACACCTTGGGCATGGTTGGCTGCGGCAACTATAGCGGGGACTAGCCCGGGCCAGTTCCCCGAGGGAACACTCGCGCAGAGGATTCCGGAGGGAACCGCGAGCTGCGCGCCGACCGCTGTTCCGAGTACATGTCCGCGTTCCGTCATCAGAACCCCGCTGCTACATCGATGCCATCGTCGGCATCGTGGCTGCTCCTGCTCAGGCCGGCTCGTTCAAGCTCTTGGACAACGGTCTCGCGCGACGGCGAGAGACCAAGCTCCTTCAGTGAGTCCTTGAGCTGGCGCAGGTTCGCCCAACCTCCGGGCTGCTTGGCGGAGAGGCTTGCGAACACAACGATCCACTCCGGCCCAGGCTCAACGACCGCCCATCGCCGCCCATGCCGCGCGAGGAGCCCGTAAAAGTCAGCGTCCTCACCATGCACTTGCCTGCAGAGGAGGAGGTAGCGCACGGTCTCAAGCGTGTTCTTGGCTGACGGCTTGAGGTCGCCGCCGAAACACGAAAGCAGT
>CALJKZ010000688.1 GCA_937983085.1 uncultured Gemmatimonadales bacterium | reverse complement strand
CCAGACGAGCCCTGCCGTCTCGTTTCCGGCCCGGGTGTCGCCGTCCCTTCCACCATCGTCTTCCCTCGTTGCACGACCGGGGCCTTCCAGTCACCGAATGCGGTTACCTTCGCTCACCGTTTCAGTGAACCGAGAGGTCCAATGTCAAAAAACATACTGATTACCGGCTGCAGCAGCGGCTTCGGCCTCGATGCTGCCAAGACGCTCGCGTCCAAAGGTCACCACGTTTACGCAACCATGCGTGCGGTGGACGATCGGAACGCCGACAAGGCCCAGGAGCTGCGGGACTTCGGTGCGGTCGAGGGAGTCTCCCTATCCGTGCACGAGATGGACGTCACGTCCGACGACAGCGTCGCGTCGGCCGTGGCCGAGATGGACCGGGTGGACGTTCTCATCAACAATGCCGGCTACGGCTACGGTGGCCCCGTGGAGTCGTTCGAGGGCGACGAGATCCTGGCCCAGCTGGACCTGAACATCGTCGGGACCGCGCGAGTGGCGAACGCCGTCCTACCCGGTATGCGATCGCGCGGTGACGGCCTCATCATTCAGGTCAGCTCGACCGCGGGGCGTGCCGCCTTCCCCGGCTTCGGGGTCTACCACGCCAGCAAGTGGGGCCTGGAAGGGATGAGTGAGGCGATGCGCTACGAGCTGGCCCCCTTGGGCATCGAGGTGGTCATCGTCGAGCCTGGACCCTTCGAAACCAGCTTCCTCGAGAACGTGAAGCAGGGCTCCCGCCAGGCCGTAATGTCCGACTACGGGCACGTGGGAGAATTCCTCTCGGGGTTCCAAGGCACCGTCGCCGAACTGTTCGAAAGCGGCGAAGCCCCCACCGACGCGCACATCGTGGTCGACATCTTCGAGGAACTCATCGACACGCCGAAGGGAGAGCGGCCGTTCAGGACCATCGCCGGCCTCGACTTCGGCTTCCAGGCCCTCAACGACGCCACCGATCCCATCCGGAAGATGGGACTCGAGTCCATGGGCATCGGCGACTGGGATGGTCCCGCGGAGGGGTCGCAAGCGTAGTGTAGAGCGGTGCGTGCGGCGGCCGGCACCCCGCCTACGGCGCCGGCCGCCGCATCATCCGATGCGTTTCGGACTTACCGACCGCCTCGAAGCCCAGGCGTTCGTACAGACGGATGGCGCCCTCGTTTCGAAGACCCACGCGAAGGTGCACCGCCCGCCCCTCGCTCTCGGCTCCAGCGATCACGCTCCGGAGGACCGTCGTCCCGATGCCGCGACCCTGGTAGGTCGGATCGATCTGGATCTCCGCAATCTCCAGGGCGGCGGCGCCCTCGATGAGCTGGACCACCCCCACGGGCGTTCCGTCGGCCGCCTCCACAATGGATACGGGGCCAGCCTCGACGAACGAGCGGAAGTGCCTCCGATGACGGTCCTCGTCCCACCCTCCCCACGTCGCTGCGAAGAGCTCGGAATAGGCACGTCGCCGGAGATCTTCCAACCAGGGTAGATCGTCGTCGGAAGCGTCCCTCAGCCGGTAATCGTCCTCGGGGGTCATGCGCCGCCGGCCTCCAGCAAGATCAGCGTGGCCTCAGCGATCCTCCTGCTCCGCCGCGCGCTGGAGAAGAATCTCCATGGTGCCTCGGGCCGCCGTTTCCGCCACCTCGCGGATGAGGTCCCGAGGCGTATTGTCCCCGACCTCGTACACCATGCCCGGCGCCTGGTACTCGCGCCACGCCCAGTCGCGGGATACGACCCCGTACCCTCCGTCCGACGGGGCGTCCTCGAGCGCGTAGTCGGGTAGCGATGTACGGATGTGCTGGATCCACGGGTCCAGAACGTCGTCCGGACGGGTTTCCAGCGATCGGTCCAACGTGTAGAAGACGTCCCGGTTCGTGGAGTGGAAATCGGCGAAGAACCACAGCTCGGAATCCGTGGGGTCGAGGATGCGGGCCATCTCGTCCCTCACCGCCCGCGTCTCGGGCTGGTGGAAGGCCACCCAGTCCCGATTGAGGTCGACGCCCCCGGTGTTGTGCCTCCAGTGTCCCAGGTCGACGCCGTCGGGATTCATGAGGGGCACCGCGTGGATCCTGAAGCTGCTGCGGAACTCCTCGGCCAACGGCGAATCCCCCAGCACGACCTCGAGGAAGGCCACCAGCGCGAAGGTGCCGGTAATCTCCGGGGGGTGTTGGCGGCTGATGAAGAGGACGTGACGACCCGCGTCAGGGTTCCCCGCTTCGATCATGCGCAGCGGCCGTCCTCGTGGGGTCGTGCCGATGTCCCGGCGCGTCACGCCCTCCCCTTGGCCAAGGGACTCGGCCCACTCGTCGAAGAAGGCGGACGTCCGCATCTCCTGACCTGCCACCAGGACCGTGTCCGGACCCACGGGCAGACGGAAGATCGCATCGCCCGTCGCCTCTTCGACGGTCACCTCGGGGGCATCGAGGGGGGTCCACGCCGTGGATCCCACGGGACGGATCTTGGGCACGTAGCGATGGCGCCCGTCTCGATAGCGGAGTCGGACCGTGACGGTATCGGCCGACGGCGCCCACGCCTTGAAGGCGTACCAGGCGCTGTTGTTGATGGGGGCGTTCTCCGGCTCGATCACGACCAGGAGCATGGAGTCTCCTTCGGGCAGCACTTCGGAGAAGCGACCGCCATCGAAGTCGTTGCGCACGCCTACCCCCAACGCATCGAAGGCGAACGACCCCCTCGTGATGTCCACGATGGGCCGAGTCGCCGAAATGGTGTAGGCGTCGTCGGGAAAGGGCGAGTCGGAGCCGCAGGACGAACACGCCAGGGCCAGAGCGGTGATGCCGAGAAAAGAGACGCGGGGGGATGCGGTCATGGTCGCTAGCCCGGCTGGCGTCGGTCCGACGCCAGTGAGAGGTGTGTCCAGCCGGCGGCGGCGAGATCCACCGCACCGAAGAGGAGGAGGATCGGGGGAGCCAGGCCCGTGAGAACAAAGGCCGCGAAGAAGAGGATCACCGAGGACCGGGCATACACGGTCCACTGGAAGAATGCGGTGAGCTCAGCGCGCGCCACGGCGTGGTAGTAGAAGCCAAGGATGAGCAGGAGCATCCCGACGACGCGAAGCCACAGGCCCCCCGGCTCGTCGATCCTGAAGATCCGTAGGAGGGAGTCGGGTGCGAGGAGCAGCCAGCAGCCGAGTACCAAGAGGTATACGGCGAAACAGAAGAGACTGAACGCCGCCTTGGTCACAGGGGCTCCTCCGTCGGTGCGTCCGGGCGACGGCGACGGCGCGCCTGAAGCTGCTCATCCCAGTCGTCGGGGAGGACCACCGGAAGCTCGCGCGCCAATCCCGCGTGCCCGAGGCTCTCCCACTCGTCGCGGTCGAACCACATACCGGAGCAGTGACGGCAGCGATCGATGGAGAAGCTGCCCGGGGCTCTCAGCTTCATGCGGGTGAGGAAGTACTGGTCGTCGGGGCATCGCCGAAAGCCCGTGCGCTCCGAGTCATCCTCGGGAACAGGAGCAGGCGCCGCGTCGAGATCGGTCGTCGACGTCCCACCGGCCCACCGCTGGTAGTCTCCGGCACGAATCCACCGACCCGAACATTCGGGGCAGCGACGCAGCTGAAGCCCCTCGGAGGAGGTCTCCAGCCGAAGGGTATTTCGGGACCCGCACGCCAAGCAGTGCACCAATCCTCCTGAGCATCGTCGATGACGGGACCAGACGTTCGTTCTACGGCCTGAGATTCTGGTGCCGCGCCAAGCCCCGCACAATCGGCACGCCCAGGTCCCCGCTACCGGCCGGCCTCCGGTGGCAGGACGGCAACGTCATCCGCTGGTCCGAGTTCCGATGATCGTGTGGACTTCGCAACCGCTACGAGCCCGGCGGAAAGTCCTCCTCCGAGCACACCAAAGAAGGCGGCCACCCACGACAGGGTATCCACCTCCAGGGGGCCGACCATCCGGTACGCGACTGCGGCCGTGATCGCGGCGAAGGTGCCTCCGGCGAGGAACCCCAACAGTCCGCTCTTCGCCACGGAGAGATCGTCGAGCTCTCCC
>CALJKZ010000687.1 GCA_937983085.1 uncultured Gemmatimonadales bacterium | reverse complement strand
CTTGCTCATGCTGCTCACGCTTTGTCCGGCTTTCGGGACCTTCGCTACTCGGGGCGGGACGGATAGGCGGGAAAGGTCGGGACCTCTTCGCCCGGGCCCGGCCGGCGCCCGAAGAAGGTCAGGTTGAGGAAGGGCAGGTCGGAGAACATGTGGTGGCTGCGAAAGTGCACGACCAGGGGACGCTCCTGGCTCACCCACCCGATCCGGTTCGGGACCATGGGCCAGCTGCCGCTCCAGATCGCAGGGTCGAAGCCGCCGGCATCCAGGCGGTGGTCGCCGACGCACAGGCTCTCGATGAAGACCTCCCATGGCCCGTTGAGGCATCGCACGCCCCCCACATAGAGGGGTCCGCCCCCCTCCGGAACCACGAAGACCTCCCGGATCGCCATGGCCCGTTCGGACTTCTGGACGAGCGTCATCGGGCGGGGATAGAGCGCGCACCACTCGGCGTCGAGCGAGGGAGGAAGCTGCTGCCGGAGCTTCTTGAGCTCGTCCAGCAAGAGGCGGTCGATGCCCCCAGCCGCCTCGACCTGGTCGAGGCGCACCTGGAAGTCCTCGAAGAGGGCGAGCTTTTCGTCGGCCGACGCCTGGCCCATGCGGCCGAGCAGCTGCCGAAAGAGCTGCCGGGTCTCCTCGCCGAGCGACGCCTCGAACGCTTCGGGGGTCATGGGTTCGGGGGTCATCGGGAGGCTTCCTCCGCCATCGCCGCCACGGCCTCTTGCATCGCCTTGTCGGGGTCCTCTTCGTGCCAGCGGCTTGCCACCTGGTAGATCGGGCCGTGCTTGGGGTCGACTCGCTCGAGGCGGAGGGCCACGTAGGTCTGGACGCGCTTGCCCGCACGCGGGTGGCCCTGCTTGTGCACGGTGTGAAGGACGCTCTCGAGGAGCATGAAAGTCGGAACGCTCATGCCAGTTCTCCGGCCCGTTCTCCGGCTACGTCTCCGGTGGGGGTGAAGAGCTGGGCCTGCGCGGTCCCCCGCTCGATGCGCGCGCGGGCCAGCTCGGCGTACGCGGGGTTGAGCTCGCACCCGAGGTAGTCGCGGCCGTGCTGGCGCGCCACGAGCCCGACGGTGCCGGCACCGAAGAAGGGGTCGAGGACCAGGGACGGCTCCGTTTGGTTGACGGTGCCTTCGCAGGCGCAGGTAGGCTCGAAGCGGTGCGTCTCGGGATGGGGGCGACGCACCCAGGGCGCCTTGCACCGCACGCAGCAGTGGACCGGCGAGCCCGCGAGCACGCACAGCTCGGCGAGCTTTTCGGGCATCACCGCGAAATGGGCCTCGGGGAAGGGCCGGGTGTGGATCCGCCACACCGAGCGCTTGTTCCGACCGTCCGGAGGCCCGTCGACGCCGGTGTCCTCGCGGGCGGCCGTCGACCAGGCCTGGCGCGGCTGCCCCGGCCGGGGGGTGCGGTCGGTGGGACGGCCGCCGGGGCGCCGCTGGGGTCGCATCTGGTGCGGCTCCTTGATCGCCCAGGCGTCGTAGAAGTACCGCTCGGACTTGGCGAACAAGAACACGTACTCGTGCGCCTTGGTGGGACGGTCGGTGACGCTCTCGGGGACAGGGTTGGGCTTGTGCCACACGATGTCGCTGCGCAGGTACCAGCCATCGGCCTGCAGGGCGAAGGCGGCACGCCAGGGAATGCCGACGAGGTCCTTGCGCTTCAGGGACGGCGGCACCTCGCACGGACCCGTGGCCGCGCTGTGGGTCTGGCGACCGGCGCGCTGGCCCCCGTCGCCTTGCTCTCCCTTTCCGGAGCCCGCGTAGCTGTCCCCCAAGTTGAGCCACAAGGTCCCGTCCGAACGCAGCACGCGACGGACCTCGCGGAGCTGGGCCACGAGCTTTTCGACGTAGCGCTCGGGGGTGGGCTCGAGCCCGAACTGATCGGGATGCCCGTAGTCCCGAGTCCCCCAGTAGGGCGGCGACGTCACACAGCAGTTCACGCTCTCGTTCTCGAGGCCGGCGAGCGTCTCGAGGCAGGGACCCACGAGAATCTCGTTTCTCATCGCACCCCGGTCCATGGGTCGTACGCGTCGTCGTCGTCCTCGTCGAGGTCGTCGTCGTAGACGTCGTCATCGCCGCCCAACTCGTCGCACATACCCCCAGCCAGGACGCCCTCGCAGGGCCTCCACAGGTCGCCACACCGGCAATGATCGGCAGCCTCCGCGAGCCACAGCTGGTGGGCGTGCTCCTCCGCGCGCTCGAGGTCCTCTTCCTCGCGGGTTGGCTGCGGGGGGATCGGTTCACCCGGATTGCACGCAATGAAGGTGATCGAGGCGCGTGGCTTCGGGGGATCGGGCTCGCTCATGTTTCCTCCGAGGGGTCATCGAAGAGGGGAACCGGGGTCACGTCGAGGTCGGGGACGTAGTCCGGGTCGTAGTCCGGCGTGCTCTGTTGGGCGCTGGAGGGCTCGGGCGTCTTCAAGGTGCCTTGGAACTCCCGGATCCGGCGCACGCCGACGTCGAGCTCGGCGAGGCACCGAGGGCTCAGGAACACCCCTGCGGCGAGCGCCGGGAAGGCGCTTTGCCGCCGCACCGAGGCGTAGCTGAGGCCAAAGCCGACCGCGTCGCCGCGCACCGTCCAATGGCAGAGCTGGAGGTACGCGTCTTCGCCTTGCAGCAAGACCCGGATCTTGTCCTTCGGCTCCTGCGAGCGTCGCCGGCGGATCAGCGCGTTGAGAGCACGGACGAGGGCCGTGACGGAGTCCTCCTCGAGCCGCAGCACGTCCCGCAGGTCGTCGTCGCCCAGGGCCAACGCCCGCTGGCGGTCCGCGTGGTCCATGGGGTCGTCCACGGGACCGCCGAGGAGGACCTCGATCTCGAGGGCGCCCTCCGAGACGGGTCGCAGGGTGAGCGTGGTCCCCCGCACGGTCTCGATGGTGATCGACTCGATGGGTCTCACGGGGTGGGCCTCCAGATCCAGTAGTGCGTGCTCGTGGGAGGCGTGGTCTCGAAGGGGGTCAGCAGCTTGGGTTCTTCGCCCTGCGGGAGGCCCGTCGCCTCGGTGAAGCGGGCGACGAGCCAACCAAGCGCTTTCCAGTCGCAGGACTCGGAGCTTCGGCCGGGAGGGTGAAGTCGGGCCGAAAGCTGCCATTGACCGAGAAGCGCGCCGAAGCTGAGCACGAAGCTCCAGCCCTGGATGATCGTGCTCTGCGTCTTGTCTGGGGTTTCCTCGGCGCGCGCGACCATGGCCTCGATCTGGCGGCGCTCGATGGCGCCGGAGTTGTCGGTGGGGTTTCTATTCATCCTCGTCCTCCTTCGGCGTGGTCTGGTCGTCCTTGGGCGCATCCGGGGCCATGATGGCTTCGAGGATGTCCGGGCCCGCGCCTTCCTGGATCCGCGCTGCGATCCGGTCGCCCTCGGCCTGCACGAAGGCCCCAATCTCGTCGACGCTTGCGCCGCCCTTGCACAGCGTTTCCACGCGATGGAGCGCCCAGACCGCGCCGGCGGTGGTGCGGTACTCGGGCTTGTCGAAGAGCTTCTTGAAGCCGCCCATGAGGCGAAGGGTCAAGCGCGCGCCGAGCAGGACCCCGCCGGCGAGGCCCAGCACCGCGGCGCACACGATGCTGATCGAGGCGAAGAAGAGGGTCACCGAGCCGTTCACGGGGTCTCGTCTTCTTTCGGTACGGACTCGGTCGGCTGGGGCTCCGTCGGAACAGGGTAGCGCTCGAGCTCGGCGCGCAGGGGGCTTTCGGGGAAGAGGGCCGCCGCCATGGCGTCGACGTTCCAGGTACCGCCGTGAAGGCCCAGCTGGATCCAGCGCGTGCCGTTGTCCCGGACCTGGATCTTCATCACGCGCGGCATCGGTCCCTTGTAGCCCTTCCATTCCTTCCACGAGCGCACGTCGCCCTGGGCGTTGATCTCGTAGAACCCGTCGAAGCCCGGGATCGCACGCCACGGCCCTTCGGGCATCGCGGGCCACTGGGGCTTGGACTGCGGCGGCGCTTCCTGTGCTTCGGGCTCCGAGGGGTCGAACTGGATACTCACGGTTTGCCTACTTTCCGGGACAGGCCTCGGCCGTGGTCTCCGAGGCGAAAAAGGGAAGCTCCTGCGACAGCCGCCGGGCCCCCACCTCGCAATAGTGCGGGTCGAGCTCGATGCCGACGTAGCCCCGTCCCAAGGAGCGGGCCGCGACGAGGGTGCTGGCCACGCCGCACATGGGGTCGAGCACCGTGCCGCCCGGGGGACAGCTGTACTCGAGGAGCGGCGTCAAAAGGCCGACGGGCTTTTGGGTGGGGTGGTCGGCGTAGCCGTGGCACGACCGGACCTGCAGGACGCTGCGCATGAGCCGAGGGCCCCCGTCCTCGGCCACGTAGTGGCCCTGGTCGACGTTGCCCATGTGGGTGGGCCGCTTCTTGCGTCGCACCTGGCGGGCGACCGCGTCGGGCGTCGTGACCGGCGACTTGTAGACGTCCTTCCACCGCACGGCCTTGCGGTAGAGATGGACGACGTGCTCGTGGACGCGCTTGAAACGGTCGGCATGGAAGCCCGAGCCGTTGTGCTTTTCCCACACGAGGTCCTGGGCGAGCTGCCACCCGAGGGCCTCGATGCCGGCGGCCTGCGCCATGAGCATGCGCATCGAGCCGAAAAGCCAGATCGTGCCCGTGGGCTTGACGACCTTGTCGAGGTCCTCGAGCCAGCCGAGGTCTCGGCTGTCCCAGTCGAGCTTGGTGTCCCCGTAGGGCGGGTCGACGATGGCCACGTCGACCTCTTCGGGGGGTGAGGTGTGGGCGAGCTGGGGAACGATCACGCGACAGTCGCCCTGGTACAGGACGCCCTCGCCGGCGCGATGGTAGACGACCTCCACGGTTTCTAGTCGGCCTGCCCTGCGGGCTGGATCTCGAGGAGGAGCTCCCCTCCGCCATGGCGGAGGATCTTGCGCAAACGTTCCTCGCACGCGAAGAGCGCGTCAACGGGGAGGCGAAGCGCGTGTTTCGACACCCACCTTTTGGACCCAAGCTTGTCCGCAACCGGGTCGGCGGGTCCGTGGTAGTAGGAGACCGCGAGACCGAGACGCTGATCACGCCCGACGCCGAGCGGCTGGTCGGCGGTGACCACGAAGCGCGGCTGCTCGAGGGTGTCCGACCATGCCGGCAGGGGGCCCTCGTCCCACACCGAAAGGACGACGCGCTTGCGAGCGCCGAGCTCGAGCGCCCAGGCAAGCCGCGGAAGCGTGGGCTTTCCGTCGAGCTCCGTCGGAAAGCGCAGGCGCACGACATCGTTGCCCTTTGCATCCTGGAGGACGATGACGACCGTGTCGCCAACATACATCGACGTTTGGCGCACGGTGGTGTGCAGGACGATCTCCTGGCCGATGGGGTCGTTCATGCTTCTTCCTTTCCTTTTGTCTCTTTGGCCGTCTCTTCGGGGGAAGCTTCGGTGGGCTCGGACTCGACGTAGGGGTCGATGCGGGCCTGGACGTTGGGCACCTGTCCGACGTGCACGATCTCCTTGGACGTGCCCAGGAACTCGGCATAGAGCATCCAGTGGCGGTCGGCGATGAAGGCGAAGAGGTAGCTGAGCCCCGGGTCACCTTGGACGCGAAGCTCCAGCGTCCGAAACCCCAGGGGGCCGTCGCGGGGGCCCTTTTCGACCACCATGTGCTTGCGCAGGCCTGGGGCGAGATGGACGGTGACCACCTTGCCGGGTTCGAGGTCTTCGGGGTTGTAGTTTCGGGGGTAGTAGGCGGTCATGGGTCTTCTCGCTCCTCCTGCGTGGTGGGTCGGGTCTAGTTCTGGCCTCGCCGAAGCGAAGCATCGAAGGCGTCGAGGCTCGGGTGCTCGGCCGCGACGCGGTCCATCTTGGCCTGGGCGATGGCCGCGGCGGCCGGGTCGGTGAAGACGGAGAGCGGGGGCACGGGGGTGCCCACCGCGGCGCCGCGCGCATCCACCTCCACACGCGCGGCGCGGCGCTTGGCGACCAGGATCTCCAGTGCGTCGCTCAGGGCCCCCCGTCGCCCGAGGCCGCGCATGGCCTGGCCGAGCTCGCCGCGTGCCTGGGCCAGCTCGGCGTCGCCCGGGCGGTCGCGCAGGAGGCCGGCGAGGTGCTCTTTGGCGCGGCGCATGAGCTTGTCTCGCTGCTTGCGCACCTTGGTCATCATGGCCGCTCGGAGGTCGCACTCGACGTCCGCGAAGCGCAGGAGCAGGCTGATCTTGCTCCGCAACTCGGGGTCGGAAAACTCGGGGCCAATCCTTGGGTCGTCGGGGCGGGTCATCGGTCCTCCAAGGGTATCCGTTCTCCCTTTGCGGGTCTGCGGCCGAAGAAGGTCAGGTGGGCGTGGGGCCGCGCCGAGGGGTTTCCGTAGGCGCTGAAGGTGATCTGGAGGGGACGGATGCGGGAAACCAACCCAAGCTCGACGGGGACAAAGGGCCAGGACGTGTGGTAGGTGCTCGCGCACAGGCGCGGAATCCCGCGCCGGTCCCCAATCATGGCTTGTTGGAGGACGACCTCGAAGGGGCCGTTTTGCGAGCGAAGCCCTCCAAGGAAGAGGTGGCCCGTTTCGGGAAATACGTCGACGGTCGTGAACCCCGACATCTCCACTTCCACGACGCAGTAGAGCGGGACCGAGTACCGCGCGACGACCTTCGCGTCGAGCCGCAGCCTGTGCGCGCCCCCTTGGCTTTCGACGAAGTCGGCGTGGACCAAAAGCTCCTCGGCCAGGGCGGCCTGCGCCTCGGGCGACGTCTCGGAGGCGACGCGCCGCTCGAGTTGCACCAACAGGGCACGGGCGGCGTCGCCAAGGCTTTCCCGACCGGGATCGGTGTTCATCCGCGCTTGGCCTCCCGGCGCTTTTCGAGACGGTCGAGCACGGTGTCGAGATCCTCGGCGATGTGGCGAGGGAGCAGCTGCAACGCCTCATGGGCACGCAGCACCTTGCGGCCGAGCCGCAGACAGGTCTGGACGGGGAGGGGGTCGGGGGCGCCGTCGTCGAGCTCGAGCTGGCAGCGGCCGACGAGCCCCAGGTCCACGGCCATGCTGAGCAGGGAG
>CALJKZ010000686.1 GCA_937983085.1 uncultured Gemmatimonadales bacterium | reverse complement strand
AGTTGGGAATCTAGACGGGCACCCCCCCGAACTCCATCATGATGGCGGTGCTGAAGAAGGTCATGTAGTAGGGGTAGCCGATGAGGGAGTTGGTTATGCATCCCTTGTCGAACAGAACGCACGACATGCCGGCCTTTTCGGCGGCGGCTCCCACCGCGATGCCGCACGGCCCTGCGCCGATGACGACGAGCTCGTACCGCTGGGAATGGTCCATGGCCGACCGTACCCCGGGAGGTCGATCTGTTCCGGGACCCGGGCCTTCCCAGACACCTCCGCGTGCCGCATTGTGGGCCATGAGCTCAGCAGAATCGGAAGCCCGGAAGGCCTTGAACCGCCTGCGCAGGGCACTGGAAAAGTCGGAGCGTGAGATGGAGGCGCTGGAAGGCGCGCTTTCCCACGCCGAAGGGGACGATTTCCCCCGAGCCGAGTACGAGAAGGCCTCCGAGGCCATCCGGAGGGTCCTGGACTTCACGGAGGACGAGGGGAGTCGTCTCCAGGAGAAGATCCTCCATTCCGGGGGCCTGGAGCCCGGTCGGGTCCGGCGTAGCTGAAGCCCGGACGGAGCCAAGGGAACAAGATCGGGAGAGTCGTGGGATGAAGCGAAGAGAGTTCGTGCGGGCGGCGGGAATCGTGGGGGTGGGGGCCGTCGCGACGCCTGGCTGGGGACGCGCCATCGGCCTGGGGCAGCGCAGCGACCTCGTCCTCCGGGGCGGCGTCCTCGTCGACGGCACCGGCGCGGCTCGGCGTCAGGTCGACGTCGCGGTCACCGGAGACCGCATCACCGCCATCGGACCGAACCTTCCCGCCGGGACCCTCGAGGTGGACGTCCGCGACCTGGTGGTGGCGCCCGGCTTCATCGACATCCACTCCCATGCCGACCTCTCCCTCCTGGTGAACAACCGGGCCGAGAGCCGCATCCGTCAGGGTGTCACCCTCGAGGTCGTGGGACAGGACGGGGGATCCATCGGGCCGTGGTCCGACGCCCAGGTCGAGTGGGGACGTGGTCGGGGGAGTGATGGGGGCGTGGCGAGCGAGGTCGGGGGGGCGGCGGGATTCGTAGAACGGATCTCCCGGGAAAGGCCGGCCGTGGGCGTGGCCACCATGGTGGGGAATGGTGCGTTGAGAGGGTTGGTGGTGGGCAGCGAGAACCGACCGGCCACCGACGCCGAGATCGAACGGATGCGCGCACTCCTCGCCGAGCAGGTCGAGCGGGGATGCGTGGGTCTGTCGTCGGGGCTCGAGTACACACCCAGCGGGTTCGCCGATGCCGCAGAACTGGTGGCCCTCGCCACCGTCCTCCAGGGCACTGGGTACCCCTACGCCTCGCACATGCGGAACGAGGACGACCGCCTACTCGGCGCCGTGGAAGAGGCCCTGCACGTGGGGCGCTTGGCCGGGGTCCCGGTTCAGATCTCTCACCTGAAGGCCCAGGGGCAACGGAACTATTGGAAGGCCCGGGCCGTTCTCGACCTCGTGGAGCGCTCCCGCCGGGACGGTGTGGACGTCCACTTCGACCGGTATCCCTATACCGCGTACGCGACGGGTCTGTCCAACCTCTTCCCCAGCGAGTACCGGGCTGGTGGCAGCGGAGCCTTTCTCCGCCGACTGCGGGCGCCGGAGACGGCAGCTCGGCTGGAGCAGGCGTGCCGCGAAAAAGTGGCATTGCTGGGGGACTGGAACTCGGTCCAGATCTCCAGCACCAACGACGATACGTCGTGGGCGAGAGGTCGCCGCCTCGGTGACTTGGCCCGGGAGCGCGGCGTGGAGCCCTACGCCCTCACACTCGAGCTGCTGGAGGCGAACGGCGGCGGCGTCGGCATGATCGGCCACGGCATGAGCGAGGAGAACACCGCTACCATCCTGGCTCATCCCCTGGGCATGTGCTGCTCCGACGGCGGAGCGTATGCTCCGTACGGACCTCTCTCGACGGGCTCACCCCACCCGAGGGGGTACGGCTCCTTCCCGCGGCTCCTGGGCCACTACGTCAGGGATACGGAAGCCCTCTCGCTGGAGTCGGCGGTGCACAAGATCACCCAGATGCCCGCCCGGAAGCTCAGGCTGCCGGACAGAGGAACGGTGACGGTGGGGGCGCACGCCGACCTGGTCGCCTTCGACCCCGCCACCGTCGCGGATCGAGCCACCTTCGACGATCCCCATCAGTATCCCGTAGGCATTCCCCACGTGGTGGTGAACGGAGTCCTTACCCTGCGGGACGCGGAGCACACCGGGACCTTGGGTGGCAGGGGCGTCAAAGGCGAAGCGGCGACCCGCTGAGGCCTGGGTCGCGTCAGAACCGGTAGGTGTAGTTCGCCTTGATGCTCGCCCCCCGGGACAGCATGACGAAGTCACGACGGGGGTCGAGGAGGTCGTCGGGGTCGTAGCGCCAGTTCTGCGAGAAGACCAGGTATACGTCGTTCCCGGGCCTCACGATCCAGCGTAGACGGGCGAAGAGGCCCACCAACTCCGACTGGTCGTCGTACTGGAGCTGGCTCGTCACGGCCACCCATGGCGACGGTGTCCAGTCCGTCTCGAGCTCGTACAGCGAGGCGGTGAAGCTACCGTCGGGTAGCGTGACGTCGTTGTACTGGACGTTGGTGGACAGCGTCACGGCAGGGCTCGGCCGGAAGGAGACGCGCCCGAAGCCTCCGATGCGATCACCGTCCCAGAAGCCGCCCCAGTTGATGTTTCCGAAGAGCGATACCCGACGACGCCCGGCCGTCCGGATGTTTGCCCGGTAATTCCAGGTGGTGTAGCTGCCCGGATCGATGAAGGTCGGCTGCGGATCGACGCTCCGGTCCGGGTTGAAGCCGCGGTCGAGGTACTCGTAGGTGCGCGTGGCCGTGAGGTCGATGTTGTCGCCGCTCTCGAAGTCCATCCCGAGAACGTTGAACTCCCACTCCCGCTCCTCGACGCCCCCGAGGCCGGTGAGGAGGTACGCGCTGGCTCCCGGGAAGTCTGCGTCGAGGCTCACGAGCTCACGGAACTGGACCGAGAAGTCGAGGGTGCGCAGCCACGAGCCGCAG
>CALJKZ010000685.1 GCA_937983085.1 uncultured Gemmatimonadales bacterium | reverse complement strand
AAGTCGTCCTCCGCGGCGACGTCCCACCCCCAGTCCCTCGCCATCTGCTCCGCAGTCCGGTCGGCGAGGGCGGAGATCGTGAGGAGCGGATTCGCGCCCAGCGACCGCGGCACGATCGACCCGTCGCTGACGTAGAGGCCCTCATGCACCGCGTCCGAACCCGAAGACGGGTCGAAGACCGCCCCGCCGTGATCGACCACACCCTGGTCGGCCGACTCCGCCATTCGGCAGCCGCCGAGGGGGTGGACCGTGAGGAGCCGCCGTCGACCCCGGACGGACCACATGGGATTCGGAAGGTGGATGCCCCCCAGTGCGGCGGTACAGCGCCGCAGCAACGCATCGATATCGTGGAAGACCGTCTTCGACGCCACCCAGGGCCAATCGATGCGGAGTCGGCCGTCGTGAAGAAGCAGCCGTCCGAGCCCGGCAATCGGTCCGCCAGCGTCGTGGCCGTTGACGAGGTAGGTCTGCGTGTTGCGTAGCGCTCCGCGGCGCACTCCCAGAACCAGGCTGACCAGCGCTCGCCACACTTCGCCCAGGCGTGCCTTCCATCCCGCTCGGGTCGGCACGCCGTCGACCAGCCCGAAGACCGACATCATGAAGCGTATGGGGAGTGAGATGCTCCCCGGGATGGCACCCTCTTCGACGATGAGTTCGCGATCCGTATCTGCGGAGTCCGAGGCGCGTCTCAGATCGATCAGGCCCGTGATGGTCGGCCCCGGCACCGTCGTGAGCTCCGGGGCCCGGAACCCCGCGCCGAAGCCTGCGACCTCATCAGGGTTGTTGTAGCCGAAAGCGATGACGTCCCCGTTCCCCGAAAAGCCCTCGCCGAGGCGCGGGGAGAGGTCGAGTTCTCCGCCGTGACGGCGACTCGATCGCAGGAGGATCTCGGTGGAGCCGAGACTGCCTGCGGCGAGGACGACCACGTCGGCCGTGACGAACATGGGAGGGGCCCCGTAGCGCTCCCGGCCGGTGTCCAGAGGGTCGACCCAGAGGAGCCATCTCCCGGAAGAGGTCCGCTCGACCCGGCGCACCGACGCTCCGCAGAAGATCTCCACGCCACGCTGCCGCGCGGCGGCCAGGTAGTTCATCGGCAGCGTGTTCTTCGCCGAGTAGTTGCACCCGGTCACGCAGTCACCGCAGAGGGTGCACGGCCGCTGGCGGATGCCGCCGCGGCTGATGGACGGCCGGAAACTCACCGCGATGTCCGGCGAATCGATGGCCAGAGGCGGATGGCCCTGCGGGCTCTCCGCCACCCGGTCGATGGGGTCGGTCGGGCCGTCGGGCGCGAGGATCGTATGGGCGAACATCGCCTTCGTCTGCCAGTCCTGGGCATCGTCCTCCCCATGGTCCGGCTCGGGGGCGCCTGCTCCCAGGCTTCGGCCGGCCCGATCCAGGGCGAGTAGCTTGGGGAGTCGGGGCCAGCGGCGGGGATCACCGGCCGATCGCGGCACTCCCCGAGATGCTTTCGCCGTCGAGGACCGGGTCTCGGAGTCTTCGAGGGTGGTGTCCTCGAAGACGTCGATCTCGCCCGGGGGGGTGCCATGCTCCTGGACGTCGGTATCGCCCCGGGGGGGCAGGTGGGTCGCATCGCCCTGGGGGGTAGTGTGGTCGTGGTAGGTGAGATCAACCTCGGGGAAACCGTCCAGCGCCCAGAGATCATCCGCGGCCTGACTGACCTGGGGCGTTCGCAAGGTGGGGTCCGGGTACGACGCCGCACCCAACCATTCGCGCACCCGATCGAACCTGGGAGTCCACTCGTCGTCGTCGGCGAACTTCAACTCGCTCGGCCACTCTCGGGCCTTCCGCACTGCCTCGCTGGGAGCCAGAACGACGTTGGCGTTGATGAGGGAGGTCCCTCCCAGGCCACTCCCCGTGAGTACCGACATGTCGCGATCCACCCGGAGGTCGAAGAGCCGCCCGTCGCCACCGAAGCTCCGCCCGCGCACCTGAAGCCGGGTGCGCCTGAGCACACCACCGACGTGTCGGGGGAACTCCCCGGGTAGGATCTCCTCGCCGCGTTCGAGTATGGCGATCCGAAGCTCTCGACCCCGGCGACCGCGACCGCCCCGATTCCAGCGCGCACCCGCCAGGCGGGCCGCCGTGACTGCACCGCCGTATCCGGAGCCCACGACGATGACGTCGTAGTGCGCGCCAAGGCGACCGAGCGGCGACGACAGCAGCCTCATGGGAGACCGAGTCGGGGGGTTGAGCTCATCGGATCGCTCCTGACCGACCGGACGAGCTGCCGTCTAGCCGAATCCTAGGGGGCAGACACAATGGGGTGCCACCGCCCCGTAGGAAAGGCGCAATGCGCCGCGCGTCACACCGCACGGAGCGCGCGCTGGTCGGTGGTCTCTCCGACGAGGTCGTCCACGATGGTCGCCGCCATCCGGTCTTCGGGCATGCCGCGACCCTCGAGTTCGAAGTCCCACGTCTTCGTGAATACCCGGTACCCCGAGCGGGCATCGACCAGTTGGGTGGTGACGCGGGCTTCCGACCCGTATCGCAGAATCGTGCCCTCCAACAGCGTCGCCACATTGAGCTGGCGGGCCAGTTCACGCGCCTCTCCGACCCGCTCCCGGTCCGTGCACGAGTACCGCGACGCGACTTGGATGCCCGACACCCGCTGCAGTCGGATCCGAATCGCCTCTCCCAGACGCTCACCGAGCCCATCGGCCGCGGCGGGTCCCCAGCATTCGAAGGGCAGGACCGCGACCGAACGAGGACCCGGAGCTACCCGCTCGTCGTCGCGAGAGAGAGCGCACCAGCGAAGCGCGAACAGGACGGTCACGGAGGCCAACAGCGAGGGAAGCCCCATGAGCAGGACGCTCGATCCCACCATTCCGCCCAGCACCCACCAACTCGCCATGCCGAGACCCACTGCGACTCCCACGACCAGGCAGATGCCCCGAGCGCTGGGACGCCCAGCCTCCGCCTCGGCGGCCAGCGGCGCCTCTCGATCGGGCGTCTTCCGAATCTCGGGCCCGCTCATGTCGTAGACCCACGACGCGGCCAATACCAAGGGCCCCGCGGCCATGAGTGCCGCGATCAGCGCCCTGAGCCCCTCGGGGCCGACCCCGTAGGCCGGAAAGATGATCTCACCCAACTGCAGCGTCACGAACGCCACGACTGCGTACACCGCGCCGGTTCCTACCACTCTCCTGCGGATCAACTCATCCCAGAGTTCCCGAATCTGGTCCTTCATCGCACTACCTCCTGCTCTCGAAGCATGCCAGGAGGGTATTGGGGCAGAATCAGACGGGAATCAGACGATTCTGCGAGAGGTTGATGGGCCCTGGGGGCACCGGTCGCTCTCGCCGGTGGGACCCCCGTCCCGTACCATGGTCGTCCACCCTGTCGCTCAGCCGAGGACCCCCGATGGCCCACGCTCCCGCCTCCCTTCCACCTGTTCGCGCGCCGCTCCTCACGGCCATGCTGTCGTACCTCGCGGTCGCCATGCGGCCGGGGGCCGCGACGCTGCTGCTCCTCGCCTTCGCCTCCGGTGCCGTCACCGCCCAGACCACCTCCTCCATCGCATCCGACCCCGAGGTCCAGGCCCAGATCGGCCTCTTCTCGGCGTGGATGGAGGGTCAGATCGAGTACCGTGGCCTCCCCGGCGCCGTGGTGGGTGTGGTGGCCGGCGACGACCTGGTGTGGGCTCAGGGGTTCGGCCACGCGGACATCGAGTCGGACCGGCCCATGGAGCCCGACACGCGCTTCCGGATGGCGTCGCACAGCAAGCTCTTCACCGCCACGGCCATCATGCAGCTCCGAGAGGAAGGCAGGTTGCGCCTGGATGATCCGGTGGTGGAGTACCTGCCGTGGTTCGAGTTCGAGAAGGCATCGCCCGACGATCCGCCGGTGACCATCGAGCACCTCCTCACCCACAGTTCGGGGCTACCCCGCGAGGCCAGCTCCCACTGGACGGACTTCGACTTTCCCACGACCGAGGAGGTGCGCGAGCTCATGCCGTATCGCCAGGCACCCTTCTCTCCGGAGGTGCGCTGGAAGTATTCGAACCTCGCCTACACTCTCGCCGGCATGATCGTCGAGGAGGTCAGCGGGGTGACCTGGGCCGATTACCTGCAGGCCGAGATCTTCGATCCGCTCGGCATGTCCGCCTCGTCCGTGGACGTGGAGGACCCCCGCCTGGCCACCCCCTACGGATCGCGGATGCCCGACGGATCGCGCCTCATCTTCCCCTTCGTGGATGCTCGGGGGATGGCGGCCGCTACGGGTTTGACCTCGACGGTGGAGGACATGGCCCGGTTCGTATCGGCCCAGTTCCGCGAGGGGCCCCGGGGCGGTGACCGGATCCTCAGCACCGCATCCCTCCGTGAGATGCACCGCGTGCGGATGCTCGAGAACCACTGGAGGAGTGGCCAGGGCATCGGGTTCAGCGTACGGCGCGTCGACGACCAGCTCTTCGTAGGGCACGGCGGCGGGTACCCGGGCAACACCACGAACACCACGATCCAGCTCGACTCCGAGGTCGGGGTCATCGTGCTCACCAACACCAACGACTCGAATCCCTCGCACATCGCCGGAGAACTGTGGAGCACGGTGGGCGAGGCCGTGGCCGACGCCACCGCCACCAAAGCAGAGCAGGTCGCGTGGAATCCAGCCTGGGAGCGCTTCGCCGGCCTCTACGGCCGCGAGGGTCGCGGCGTCACCCGGGTCCTGGTGATGAACGAGCGGCTGGTGACCATGAACCCGTGGTCCAGCAACATCGGCTACACCACCCTCGAGCCCCTGGGCGACGGGACGTTCCGTATGGTGGCCGCCACCGGCGGCGGTGCCGTCGGGGAGATCGTCCGATTCGTGGAAGAAAACGGCCAGGTGGTGCGGATGATCACGGGGGATTCGTACGTGGTGCGGATGCGGTAGGGGCGAGCGACGTACCTCGTTGCCTGATCCGACATGAGTAGACTATACTCATGACATGAGTACGCGCCTCCAAGTCGTCATGAGCGACGCCGAGCTCGACGAGATCCGCGCAGCGGCCGACCGGAGTCAGACGACGGTCTCCGAATGGGTTCGGAGCGTGCTCCGCAGAGAACGGGAACGCGCCCGGAGAAGGCCTGCAGATCGGGTGGGCGAGCTGACCGGCGTCTACGGCGGAACGCCATCGACGTCGGGACGCGTGCGCGTCGAGCTCGAGGTGAAGCAGGATCTCCTGGACGCCGTCCGAACGCGCTATCACCTCTCCAGCGATCGCGCCGCGGTGGAGTATGCGCTTCGCCGCGTGGCCGTCACGCCCATGACGAAGGAAGAGGTCCTGGAGATGGAGGGTGCGGGGTGGGACGGCGACCTCGACGCCATGAGGTCGGGGGATCCGGGATCCGAGTGGTAGCGGGCCCCAGTCTCAGGCAGCCGTGATCGTCGACACATCGGCGTGGGT
>CALJKZ010000684.1 GCA_937983085.1 uncultured Gemmatimonadales bacterium | reverse complement strand
ATCGAGAGCGCGACGAGGTTGAAGACCCACGTCCGGCGCAGGAGGCGCAGGGCGCCTCCCATGCGGCTGGCCCGGGCGCCACGGCGACGGGACAGGCCCCCCTCGAGGCCACCGGCCGCTCGGCGGCGCTCCGTGCCGGTGTCCACGAGTCCACGTCGGTCGTCATCCCCGTCACCGCTCCGTTCGTCGTTCCCCTCGAGGCGGTGGGCCGCATCGTCGCGGACATGGTGGTCCCCCTCGAGGCGGAAGGCGTCCTCCTCGATGTCCGCGAACGGGTCATGCGCAACGTCGAGGCGACGCTCCGGTCGATCGCGCTCGCCAACGGCTTCGATCACGACGTCGCCGTGGTGCTGCGTGTCGACGACGTTGGGTTCAACCTCGACGCCTACCCGGCCATCCTGATCCGTGAGGCCGACACGCAGGAGGGGCAGACCGAGCAGGGGCGCGAGGCGCGCCAAGACAATCTCCTCGAGCTGGAGCTGGGCCTCTGGATCCGGGACGAGGAGGCGCCCCCGGAGGTCGCCAACGCCTTCCTGCTCGACGTGCAGCGCGCGATGATGGCCGATCCCCGCCGCGGGGGCCTTGCCCACGACACACTCGAGCGCGGGAGCCAGCTCATCGCCTCGGAGACGATGGCCCCCTTCGCCTACCAGGCGGCACGGTTCGCCATCGACTTCCGGCACGACCACGACGACCCCTTCCAGCAGGATGGTGTCGCCGGTGGCGGCTTCGGGAGCTTCCCCCTCGTCGTCGGGGCGAAGGCACACGCCCTCTCCGCCCGGGAGCGGATCGTCCGCGACCTGGTCGCGGCCCTTCAGGCGATCGCCCGGGCCAACGGCTACCAGAACGACGTGGCGGCCGTGGAGCGCGTCCTCGATGTCCCCGCGCGCATCCCCGCTTTCCCGGTGATCTTCGTCCAGGAGACGCAGGAGACGAAGCAGGAGGGCGCCGGCGCCGCGCCCGCGGGCCTCGTGCGTGCCGACCTGCGGCTGACGCTCTTCGTCTGGGCACGGGAGGACCTCGCCGCGACGCTTCCCGGCGAGGTGAACGAGCTGCTCGCCGACACGAAGCGCGCGGTGCGCGTCGACGTCACCCGCGGCGGCGTCGCGCTGATGACGCAGGTGACGGGCACCGTCCAGGAGGTCGACGACGTCGGAACGCCGTTCGGGCTGCACCGCGTCGAGACACTGGTGCGGTACCGGCACGCCCGAAATGACCCTTCAGCGGCCCGCTAGGTTGCCCGGTGGGAACCCCCTCATGGAGGCTCGGTAGATGGCCAAGATGCTCACCCGGCTGCGCGCGGTCGCAGCCAAGATCGAGGCGGCCGAGGGTGTCGCCGAGTCGCTCTCCGCCTCGGACGCCAGCTTCGACGTCTACGAGCCGCGGTTCAACCCGAACGTCCCCTACTTCAAGAGGGATCCCGCCCGCAGCAGCCTCTCGCCCCTTCCGGGCCTACCGGGCCCGAAGGCAGGCGCGATCACCTTCGGCGTCGAGGTGAAGGGCAGCGGCGCGGCCGCGACGGCTCCGGGCTTCTCCAAGCTCCTGCGCGCTTGCGGGATGATCGAGATCGACCCGTGGAAGCTCTCGAAGCCGGGCGGCGATTGGTCGGGCGCTTTCACCGCCGGAGAGCGTGTGACGCAGGCGACGAGCGGTGCCATCGGCATCGTGATGTTCGCCACCGCGGCCACCGAGGACCTCTGGGTCATCCCCGTCTCCGGGACCTTCGACAACACGAACACCGTGACGGGTGCGGAGAGCAGCTCGGCGGGAATCCCCTCCGCCGCGGCGCAGAGCGTTGCCATCGGCTGGCGCCCCGGCAGCGGGTCGACGGTTCCCTCGCTCACGATCGGCGGCTACTTCGACGGGATCCGCCACGTGCTCCGGGGCGCGCGCGGCAACGTCACGCTGGCGGCCGTGCGCGGCGAGGTGGTCCGGCTCAACTTCGAGTTCACCGGGATCTACGACCCCACCACCGACGTCGCTCTCATCTCCGCGTCGCCGGACTCCACCATTCCGCCCGTCGCCCTGGGCATGGCGCTGAAGCTGCAGGGAGGCTACGACGCCATCTTCCAGCAGCTCTCGATCAACCTGCAGAACCAGGTCGTCGAGCGCGAGAACGCATCCAAGGCCGTCGGGATCGAGTCGTTCCTGATCACCGGCCGGGCCCCGCAGATGACGGTGGACCCCGAGCAGGAGCTCGTGGCCACCCACGACTTCTACGGGAAGCTGCGCGCTGGCACGCAGGGGCGCATGGAGTTCCAGGTCGCCGACCCGACGCCCGTTGCCGGCAACCGCTTCCGGATCGGCGCTCCGGCGACGCAGTACGTGCAGGTCTCCGACGACGACCGGACGGCGAAGTCGGTTGCGGGCCTGACCATGGACCTCACGAGCAAGGACACGGCCGGCAACGACGAGCTGGTGCTCTTGTCGTACTAGAACGCGGCCGCTTCCTTCAGGCACGAATAGAGAAACCACGCGCCTAGTGCCAGAAGGACCAGGACCACGCAACCGAGCTCCGTCAGGAACGTGGATCTGGGCTTGCCACACTGAGGGCACGCCTTGGCCTTGCTGGAGATCTGAGCCTTGCACTCCATGCAGGTTGTGAGCGCCATGCCGGTTCTCCTACGTTTCCGGTTGCCATGGTAGTCGGCCTCAACCCGAACCGTCCCATTCGTTACATCCTCAAGACAGACCGTGACTCCGAAAAGCCCACGGTCTGGTTCCTGAAGGTCCTCAAGCCCGACGTCTACGCGGAGCTCGTCGACGAGACGGGATCCCTGAAGGGCATGCACAGGACCTTCCTGAAGACCCTGCGCGCCGGGCTGGACGGCTGGGAGGACTTCCACGTGGAAGGTGACGATGGTTCCCCGGTCCTGGCCGCCTTCGAGAAGGACACGAAGGGGGTCCCGACGGACGCCTGCCTTCAGATGATCCCGCCCGTGTTCCGGGCGGAACTGGCCAGTGCCATCCTCGCGGCCGGCCGGATCGACAACGACGAAAAAAAAGGCTCTTCGTAGCAATCGCCGTCACGGCGGAGGGGTTTCGGCCGACGTGCGCAGCGTGCGCAGGGGACCTTGGGGTACGGGAGCGGCACGGGTGCGAGGCCCCCAAGGGAGGCGTCGACGTGCTCGGCTGCCACCTGTGCGAGGGGAAGAGCGGCCGCAAGGAGTGCCCCGAGTGCGGCGGCCGTGGGCATCTGCGTTTCGAGACGTGCCCTGTGGCCGACGCGTTCGCAGACCCGGGTGTTCCTCTGTTCCTTCGATGCGAGTCGGTGCTGCAGAGCCACGGCATCCTGCCGGCGCAGGGTGGGCTGCTGGACCAGTCCAACCGCTTCCTCGAGATGCTCGCGTGGTCGACGCGTGTGCGTCGCATGTTTCGTGATGAGGACTGCTGATGCCGAACGACGCCGATCTCGCCGTAGTCCTTCGCCTGAAGGATCAGCTCACCGGCGAGTTCCGCAAGGTCAGCGGCCACTTCCAGGGCCAGGCGCGCCAGATGGCGGGCACGATGGACGCCGTGCGCCAGGCCACAAGCCGCGTCGTCGCGGCGCTCGGGGGCGTCCTCTCCGTGCGGTTCTTCGCACGCTCAATTCGTGAGGCGGCCGACTTCCGCCGCAGGATGGCCGAGGTGAGCACGCTCGTCGACGACTCGACGGTCAGCTTCGGGCGGCTCGGTGACGAGCTGCTCGCGTTGGGTCGCGAGTTCGGCCAGCCCCCGGAGGCGTTGACGAAGGGTCTGTACGACGCGCTGTCGGCTGGCGTGGTTGGCGCTGCCGACTCGATGGGCTTCTTGCGGCGTGCCGCTCTCTTCGCCCAAGCGGGCGTTACGGACGTTGCCACGAGCGTCGACCTTATGACCACAGTCCTCAACGCCTACGGGCTCTCGGCCGAGGACGCGGCCCGGGTCTCCGACGTTCTCTTTCAGACGGTGAGGCTGGGCAAGACTACCGTTCCCGAGCTCGCGGCAAGCATGGGACAGGTTGCTTCCATCGCTTCCCAGGCCGGTGTCAGCATCGAGGAGGTGGGCGCAGCCCTGGCCACCATGACGTCCGCGGGCCAGAGGACGGAGATCGCCGTCACCTCGCTCCGCGGCCTTCTTTCCAGCCTGGTGGGACTCACCGACGAACAGCGGCGTGCCGCGCAAGAGCTCGGGTTCGATCTCAGTCTGACGAGTCTCCGGACGAAGGGGCTCGCGACTTTCATGCGGGACCTCTCGATCGCGACCAAGGGCAACCTCGACGTGCTCCAGCCGCTGATCCCCAACATCCGGGCGCTGTCCGGTGTGGCGGCCCTCACTGCCAACAATGCGGGCAAGCTCGCCATGAACATGGAGCAGGTTGCGAGCGCCGCCGGCGCGACCGATGAGGCTGCCTCGAAGATCGCCGTGACGATGGCGACGAAGCTCGACCGCGCATCGGCAGCATGGACGACACTGAGGATCCGAATCACCGAGGCGATCTCGGAAACGAACCTCTTTGCTGGCGCTGTGCAGGGGATGTTGGACCTTACCGAGCTCATCGAAGGCGCAGAACCTCCCTCTCTAGATGAGCGGTTCAAGAGGGATGCGGAAGCGTCTCTCCGGTTCGCTCGCGAGAGCGAGGAGAACGCACGTGCCGCCATCAGGTCGCAGATGTTCCTGCTGGATTCCCTGCAGAAGCAGCTAGGCACGGTTGGCAGCGAGATTCGCGACACCGGGATACTGGGTCCGGACGACGCACAGGTCCAGCTGCGTGATCAGCTCAATCTGCGAATCTCCATCGTGAAGGGCCACTTGGCCCAACTGGAAGCGCTTGTCCGCGAGTTCGAGCGACGTCAGGCACGGGCCGGCGTTACCGAGATCGGTCTTCTGTTACGCGAGGGCGCTGCGGCGTTCCCTGGCGGCGTGGCATTGCCGCCTTCAGGTGATCGGTCTGGAGACGTCAACGAGGACGTTGAGACCGTCCGCAAGCTCACAGCTGAAACCGCGAAGCATGTCGAGCAGCTCCGCGAGGCCCTCGACATCCGGCGCCGCACGAAGCTCTTCGGCGACGACGAGCTCGCCCAGCTCAGCCGCGCCATGGGCCTAGCCGTCGGCGAGCTGGAGCAACTGCAGGAGAAGCGCCGCGTCGCTGGCAGCCTCTCCCAGGCGGAGGAGGAGCGCGTCGGTGTTCTCCAGCAGCTCGTCGCCCTCCTCCAGCAGTCGGTTCTCTCGCGCCGCGAGGACCTGCGCCTGGCCAAGGAGGCCAAGGACGCGGACAAGGACCGCGCGGAGCGGGAGAAGCAGGATCAGTTCCTCCGGGACCGCCAGGCCGCGTTCGACCGGGAGATCCAGTTTGTCGCGCGGGAGATCGAGCTGCTCGACGCTCGCAACGACCAGGAGCGCGAGCTCCTGCGGATCCTCCACGACACGGAGGACATGCGGTCACGGCTGAGCGGCCTTGCCCGTGAGCTCGGCCTCGAAGGGATCCCCGAGGAGCTGCGGGCCATGCTGGCCGAGCTCGAGAACAAGCGGATCAAGTTCGCCCTCGAGCGTGACAGCCTCCGGAACGAGTTCGAGCTTCTGCTCCAGGACGTGGGTCCCCAGCTCTCGCAGGCCTTCGCGGACATCCTCACGGATGGCGCCGAGACGGGGTTCGACAACCTCGAGGAGATCGGGCGGCGGGTGCTTCTCAGCCTCGGGAACCAGTTCCTGAACCTCGGTATCGGCAGTGCTGGCAGGAGCCTCTTCCCGAACCTCTTCCCTTCCGCTCTCGGCAACGTCTTCCGCGGTGGTCGCATCGTCCCCTTCGCCCGCGGCGGTCTCCCGGAGATCATCGATCGGCCGACGGTGTTCCCGATGGCTGGCGGCGACGTGGGCCTCGCCGGCGAGCGTGGCAAGGAGGTGGCGATCGCACCCCTGGCGCGCACCCCGGGCGGCCGCCTCGGCGTCGAGATGGTCGGCGGTCGCGGCGGTGACGTGAACATCGTCATGCCCATCACGATCCAAGGCGGTGACGGCGGCTTCCTCTCGCTGCCGCCCGAGAAGCAGGTGCAGATCATCATGGCCCACGTCGAGAAGGGCCTCCGGGGGCGCCTGGCCCAGGCCGTGGCCGCGCGTACGAGGAGTGCCCTGGTGTGACGATCCCCCGCTTCCCCACCGTCGTCGTCTCGCGCGACTGGTCCTACATCCCGGACCGCGCTTTCACGGAGAACCGCTTCGCCGGCAACCTCAACGTGCAGCGGGCGGAGCACGTGGAGCGGGAGATGCGCAAGTGGCGCCTCCCCCTCCTGGCGGCAACGCAGGCTGAGCGCGCGGCGATCGAGGCATTCTTCGCCGCGAACGGCGTCGCGACGAAGTTCCTGCTCAAGGATCTCGCCGACAAGGCGCGCACGGCGATCACCTTGGAGCCAGTGACCAGCGGCGGCTCCGTGACCCGCTGGAAGATTCCCGACGCGGGCCTGCAGGGCGGCGACTTCCCCGACGACGCGGCCGGCACATATGTGGTGCGCGTCGGCGGATCGCCCGTCACGGTCTCCAGCGTTGACACGGACCTGCGCGAGTTCATCCTGCAGACGGGCGTCGCCGACACCTCGGACGTCGATGCCGACTACGAGTACTTCCTGCTGAGCCTCTTCTCGGCCCTGCCCCAGTGGACGCACCGGAGTGCTCTCGAAGTGTGGTCCACAGTCCTCGAGATCGAGGAGACCGGCCGGGATGCGTAGCTGGAACGCGTCCTTCAAGCAGGTCCTCGAGGCCGCCAAGCTGAAGCCCGTCGTCCTCGTCACGGTGGACACGGGTCTCGCGTCGCCGAACGACATCATCCGGATCTGCAACGCCGAGCGGCCCATCGCGTTCCCCGACGGCGGCGACGTCTACACGCCGCGCCCCTTCGAGGTTGGTGAGATCCCCGTCGTCACGCACGACGAGTCGACGGGCACGACGATGCAGCTCGGCGACGCGGATGGATTCTGGCGTGCCCTCGTGAATGCGGGCATGGACCTCGAAGACCGTCGCATCGAGGTTCGCATCGTCGAGCGGTCCCAGCTCGACGGGAGCGCGAAGCGCACGCTCGACAAGTTCGTGGTGGACGGCTCTCCCGACGAGGCAGGCGACGTCATGCAGGTTCAGCTGAAGCCGCTCGACTCCTTCCAGGACGAGATCTTTCCCCGCGGAATCATGGATCGCGTGTTCTTCCCGGGGCTCCCGGAGCGTCGCTAGGTGCCGTTCCCGCTCCTGATTCCCCTCATCACAACGCTGGGTGGCGGCGCGCTCGCGCTCCTTGGCCCCGCCGTCGTTGGCGCCACGCTCGCGTCGGCGGGCCTCTCGCTGTTCCTCGGCGGGTCCCTGACGATCGCGGGCAGTCTCCTCTCGACGTCCAAGGGCGCCGGCGGCTTCAACTCGTCGCCGACGTACGGATTCGACAACCTGGGCAACCGCCGCGGCGAGGGAGGTCCGAGGCAGGTCATCTACGGCGAGCAGGCGATCCGGCCGCAGCTCGTCTCCGTCAACATCGTCCCCGGCGACAACGGTCCCGTTTTCCGCGGCCTCTACCACTGTTCCCAGGGCCGGTGTGACGTCGCCACGATGGTCGAGGACTGGAAGAAGCGCCTTCGCATCAACAACATCCCCGGCAGCCAGATCGAGGGGCTCAAGGTCCAGTTCTCTCCCGGCACCGATGACCAGGACGCGCTCGAGGGATTCAACGAGGTCGGTCGCTCCTTCAACGCGAACACGCGACTCGAGGGGCTCGCGAACCAGGACCCGACGAAGCACGACCACGCGATGGAGACGCCGGCAGACGGCGTGAAGCTGTTCTTCTCGTGGCCGAGCGGTCTCTTCAAGCAGGACAGCAAGGGGAGGACGGGTACCGCGTGCGGCGGGTTCGTCCTCGAGTACAAGCGCGCATCCGAGAAGGACTTCAAGGCCGTGAAGGTGATCGAACCGGGCATCACCTCCGCAAGCGAGGCCGACCGGATCCGGAAGGGGATCGTACAGACCGGGATCTTCTCCCAGACGCTCGCTCTCGTCCCCTATGTGGACCTCGGGGAGAATCCCGACTGGAGCCGTGACGCACCGCAGGACGGCATTCGCTTCAAGAAGGATGGCTGGTTCTGGACGTGCGGCGAGACGCGTGCTGTGGCGCGCCGCGGCCTCATCCTGCGCTTCCCCCGGAAGGAGGCCTTCCAGATCCGCCTCTCCGGGATCCCCGGCGGCCGCGCGGCCGCAGCCACAAAGGACAAGGGCGCTCCCGCGCAGCGCAGGCTCACCCGG
>CALJKZ010000683.1 GCA_937983085.1 uncultured Gemmatimonadales bacterium | reverse complement strand
TCTGTTATGTGCTTGTCGAACTCGGTTGCGGTGGGTAATCTATCGGCGGAGATCTTCTCGAGGCCCTTCCTGATGGCCGCGTCGATGTTGGCCGGCACCGACGGTCGTTGGGCCGTAGCGGGCGAGTAGTCTCCCGAGATGATCCGGCCAAGCACGGCCTGGGCGGTCTGTCCAGGGAAGGGCGGCTCGCCCACGAGCATCTCGTACAGCACGCAGGTCAGGGCGTAGATGTCGCTCTGGGGCCCCACATGCTGGTCGCCGGTCGCCTGCTCCGGGCTCATGTAATAAGGCGTGCCCACGCTCAGCCCCGTCTCGGTGAGGCGGGCGCCGCCAGCCGAACCCACCGCCAACGCGATCCCGAAGTCCGCGATGACCGGCTGGCCGTCCTGAAGTAGAACGTTCGCCGGCTTGATGTCCCGGTGGATGACGCCCTTCCGGTGGGCATGCTCCAGCGCGCCCGCCATGGAAACCGCGATGCCCACGGCTTCATGCACCGGCAGCTGCCGCTCCCGTTCGAGGCGATCGCGAAGCGTCTCTCCCGTCACATACGGCATGACGTAGAAGAGGAATGAGTCGGCCTCGCCCGAGTCGAAGAGGGGCAGTATGTGCGGGTGCTGAAGATTCGCCGTCGTCTCGATCTCCGTGAGAAACCGATCGGCACCCACCACCGCGGCGAGTTCGGGCTTGAGGACCTTGAGCGCGACCTTCCGGTTGTGCTTCAGATCGTCGGCGAGGTAGACGGTAGCCATCCCACCTTCCCCCAACTCGCCCTGAACCTCGTAGCGTCCCTCTAGGGCGGCGTTCAGCCGTGCGATGACATCGGTGCTCAAATGGGCCTCGGGTCCGGGCGGAAAACGGCTTTCGTTCGCGCCCATCATGCTACGGCCGGCGTGGTTCCGCTATCTCGGCTCCGGGATCGGCCGCGCCCGGCGCAGACCCGCCGCCCTACATCCCGACCATGAAGGTTCGGCTCTCGAGCACGTTGCCCGCCTCATCCCGCACCTCCACGCTCCACTCTCCGGCCCACTCCGGCGGGATTGTCTTGCTGCTCCAGGTGCGCCAGGGCGAGCCTCCGATCTGGAGCGAAACGGGAAACTCCATCTCCCCGTGGATCCAGACGTGCTGGATGCTCGAGTCCGCCGCACCGTGCACCCGGGTCCAAAGAAAGACGCGGCCGACATCCGCGGAGAACTCCTGCGCTTCCCCGACCGGCATGCTCTCCTCGACGCCCGACGCGACGGCGAGCTCGAGTTGGATGGTGTCCTGGGCGACCAGGTTGGCGGGCGCCGCCGGCAGAACTGTGGCGAAAGCCGTGAGTGCGATCCACTTCTTCATGGTGTCCCCCGATTCGACGTGGGTGGTCCGCGGGAGCCCGAGTTCCGGACTCCTGAAACAGCACCGCATCTTTCGGGCCAGAGCCTCCGGACCCGGTTCATATCGGGGGAGGCGGAACGACTCGCGCGTCTATCGCCGATTGGCTTCCATCAGCGATGCACCGTCAGGCCGACCATCACACGGCGTCCCATTACAGAGCCTCCGAACATCTGGAAGCGCTGCTGGTTGAAGACGTTCGTGGCGACGGCATGGAGCCGAAGGTCGCGCATGAGTCGCATTCCCGCGCGCAGATCCACCATCTGGGAAGACGGGACCTGACCGGCATACACCCCGGCGGCCCACTCGTAGGAAGTCATGACTCTGAGCGTCGCCCCGAAGTCGAAACCCTCGCCGCCGGAGAAGTCCACCGACAATCCCCCTCGATGGGTTGGAGCGTTGGGTACGAGCTGATCCCCGGGCACGAGAGAGCCGGCGCTGATATCGTTTCCGAAGTAAGAGTAGTTCCCCGAGATCAAGGTGCTCGACGAAGGCGCGACGGAGAGCTCCAACTCAACGCCGTACTCCTTGGCTTTGCCTGCGTTACCGTAGGACAACACCACGGCCGTCGATTGATCTGAAAGGCGAGTCAGCCCCGCCGCCGCCAACGACTGACCGGCCATGGCGAGCTGCTCCCGAACGGCCTCCTCCAGGGGCCCACGGAAGGCCTCTTGAACCGCGGAAGGCGCGGTCCATGGCGCGAAGTTGGGATTCACCCCCGGGAGGACATCCGTGGTGAAGTCGGTGAGGCGGCTGTAATACGCGTCGACGGTGAGGAAGACCCCGTCAGCGAGCTGCCCCTTGTACCCAGCCTCGAGGCTTTGCACCGACTCCACTTTCAGATCGGGATTGCCACGCGCGAGAATCGGCACGGACGCGCTCGTGGTGAAGAGCTCTCCGTCGGGGACGCCGGCCAGCGCCGAGCCCAGCGGGGACGCCCTCAGGCCTGCTTCCAGCGAACTCAGGTCCGCGGGGGGAGCGGCTGCCGCCGCCAGGAAACGCTCAACCTGGCTGGGCGTCTGGAAAGCCCTGCCAGCGGTAATGCGGAACGAGTGCGCGGGCCTCGGGCTGAAGACCAGCGCCAGACGTGGGGAGATCTGAGTGTCGAAGAGGTCACCCCCGTCGAAACGTACCGCGCCAATGAGCTCGAGCTCATCACTCAGGTCCAGGCTTCCTTGTGAATACATCGAGTAGTACCAGTCGCGCCGGTCGTCGTCCGCCGCCAGGAAGAAGGTCTCCTTGGTGTCGGT
>CALJKZ010000682.1 GCA_937983085.1 uncultured Gemmatimonadales bacterium | reverse complement strand
GCACATCCGGCAGCGGTCGGGGAGTCTCTTCACGGTGAGCACCTTCGACCGCCTCATCGTCTCGGGGCGCGTGGGGAAGGGCAAGGCGCTTCTGGGCCGTTTCCGCGGCCTCAAGCCCATCCTGGGTATGACCGCGGAGGGCAAGGTGGAGGCTTTCGGGAAGGCCTTCGGCGACGACCGGGCCCGCCCGGAGCTGCTCAAGATCATTCGGGAGCAGGTGCCCGACGATGTCGAGCAGGTTCGGTTCGGTGTCGTGCACGTCGGTTTCCCCGAGATCGTGCAGCCCGTGTCCGAGACCCTACGCTCCATCTACGGGCCCAAGACCGAGATCGAGTAGGGGCGCGCGTGAGTGGTCATCTCCACCCATCTGGGCATCGGCGCGTGGGGCGTCGCCTACATGGTGGAGGACTGACGCAGCGCCGGGGGCGGCCTGCGTACCGAAGGCCGTCAGCCCGCCTTCTGTTTGCGCTCCACCAGGACGTCGTACGTGGCGCGCTGGGCGGGAGACACATCGATGGGAAGCGCCACCACCAGGGCCCGATCCCCGTTGGAGGGGAGATGCAGGATGAGATGCTCGAGGCTGGGTCGCTCGTACGGCTGGGCTCTGCCCGTGGAGTCGATGGACACCGTCCGGCCGTCGGCCACCGCCTCGGCGAGTATACGGCCGTACTCCGTCCATGCCGCCAGCGGGTCCCGGGCCCCCGAAGCGATGTCGGGGACCAGCGTTTCGCGGTAGTACTCGACTGCGCGGGCGTACCCATCGGAGTCCGCGCCCTTCAGGGCGAGCAGTCGGTCCCGGTAGAACTGCCGAGGGTCCCGGGCCCCCGTCTTCTCCAGGGCCGCCTCGAAGTTCCGGTCGGCCTCGGCCGCAATATCATCCGCCATGGATCGTACAGTCGGGTCGAGGCCCGGGTGCGTCAACGAGTCCCATGGTGTCGTTCGACGGGCCGACATCCTAGGTTGGGACCATGCTAGAACCGTATTCGTACATGTCGCCGCAGGATTCCGTGACCCAGGAGCACATCGAGGTCGACTGGGCGATGTTCGGCGAACTCTGCCGAGCCCTCGCCCTCAAGGTCGCCCGAGAGTACGACCCGGAGGTCATCGTGGGGATCGCTCGCGCGGGGGTGATCCCCGGGGCGGTCATCGCGTCCATTCTGCGTCTCGAGTTCTACTCGATGAAGATCTCCCGCCGGGCGGGCGATGACGTGAGGGAGCGACCCGCCGTGCTTTCGGCGGCTCCCCGGGAGGTCGAGGGTCGCCGCGTCCTCATCGTGGACGAGATCACTACCTCGGGCGACACCCTCCGGCTGGCTCTCGCCGCCGTACGTGACGTCCATCCCGACGAGGTGCGGACGGCCACCAGCTTCGCGCGCACCACGGGGTACCAGCCCGACTTCTCGGCGCTGACCATGGACGCGAACGTCATCTTCCCGTGGGATCGGAAGATCTTCGATGGTGACGAGCTCATCGTGAACCCGCGCTACGCGGACGTCATCGACGAGTAGGGCGCGACCGGGGCCCCGCGCTACACGCCCCCGCGCGTCATGGCGTCCAGGAACTCGGCGTTGTTCTTCGTGCGGCGCATCTGACCCAGGAGGAACTCGATGGCCTCCACCGGCGGCATGTCGGAGAGGAAGTTCCTCAGCAGGAAGGCCCGGTTGAGCTCGGTGTCGCTCAGCAGCAACTCTTCCTTCCGCGTGCTCGACCGGTTGAGGTCGATGGCCGGGAAGATCCGGCGCTCGGAGATCTCACGGTCCAGCACCAACTCCATGTTCCCGGTGCCCTTGAACTCCTCGAAGATCACCTCGTCCATCCGGCTTCCCGTCTCGACGAGGGCGGTGGCGACGATGGTCAGCGAGCCTCCGTCCTGGATGTTGCGGGCTGCGCCGAAGAAGCGCTTGGGCTTCTGGAGGGCGTTGGCGTCCACACCGCCGGACAGGATCTTGCCCGAGTGCTTGATGACGTTGTTGTAGGCCCGGGCGAGTCGTGTGATGGAGTCCAGGAGGATGACGACGTCCTTCTCATGCTCCACCAGGCGCTTCGCCTTGTCCAGCACCATCTCGGCCACCTGCACGTGGCGCTTGGCCGACTCGTCGAAGGTGGACGCCACCACTTCGCCGTTCACCTTGGCCCGCATCTCCGTGACTTCTTCGGGGCGCTCGTCGATGAGCAGCACGATGAGGTGCACGTCGGGATGGTTGTGGGCGATGGACTGGGCCATCTCGCGAATGATGGTGGTCTTACCGGCCTTGGGCGGTGAGACGATGAGACCCCGCTGGCCTTCGCCGATGGGCGCGATCAGGTCGCACACCCGCATGGCCAACGACCCCCCGGGGACCTCGAGGTCGAGGCGCTTCTGGGGGTACATGGGTTTGAGCTCATCGAACTCGCCCCGGTCGTGGGCGCGCTCGGGCACGTCGCCGTTGATGGAGTCGACCTTCACCAGGGCGAGGTATCGCTCCCGGCCCTTGGGCGGCCTCACCTCGCCGGCGAGGGTGTCGCCGGTGCGGAGGTTGAAGCGCTTGATCTGCGACGGGCTGACGTAGATGTCGTCGGGGCTGTAGACGTAGTTCCACTCCTGGGAGCGGAGGAAGCCATACCCCTCGGGAAGAAGCTCCAAGACGCCTTCGGCCGTGAGCGCCTCGCCGCGCTCCAGGAGCTCGCTCTCGATCTTCACGAGGAGATCCTGCTTGCGGAGCCCTGAGTACTGGTCGAGGTTCAACTCCTCGGCCATGTCGTAGAGCTCTCCGATGTTCTTGGTCTTCAGCTCGGCGATGTCCACGGGACTCCGTGAGGCGGCTGGATGGGCCCGGAAAACGAGAGGCCCGCAACGAGGAACGACCGCAGCGGTCGTGGAAGAACGAACAGTTCCGGCGGACTCGATTCTTCGGCGGGAACCGCGGAGAACGGGGGGCCGGTCCTCGGATGACCGGCTAGGCTTTCAACGTTGAAAGGTCGAATGGCCGATCGAGGCGATAGTAATGGCGGCTTCTGAGCGGGTCAACCCTGATCCGAGCCTCTGGTTGCCCCTTCTGGAGAGCTACGAACTCACGACCCTTCCGGGGGATACGGTCCTGCGTGGGATGCTCCGCCCGGAGCTCTCCGTCGACTCCCCCGAGGTCATCGAAGCGCTGGACACGTGGCCTGGCCACGCTCATCTGAGCGCCGACGACGAGGGCGTGGATCTGGTCCTGGTCTACCAGATCAAGGAGCGGGACCGACCTCCCCGCACCCTCCACGCCGTGCTCTTCCTCCTGACTCTGCTCACGACCCTGGGCTCGGGCGCCCTCATGGCGGGAGAGGATCCGTTCCGGACCCGCCTGCTGGAGTTGGGGCACATGGTCCTTCCCTACCCATCGGGCTTGGACCTTTCTCGCCTCGGTTTGGGCGTGACCTTCGCGCTGCCGTTCCTTGGGGTCCTCCTGGCTCACGAGATGAGCCACGTCTACGCCGCACGGAAGCACGGCGTGCGGGCGAGCCTTCCGTATTTCATTCCCTTTCCGCCGTACTTCTCCCTCATCGGGAGTCTGGGCGCGTTCATCCGGCTCAAAGGGCCCACGGTGCGTCGTTCGTCGCTCTTCGACATCGGGGCGTCGGGGCCGGTGGCGTCGTTCCTCGTGTCCCTCCCTCTTCTCATCGTCGGGCTGGCGTGGTCGGAGCCCGTCATGGGGCCGGTGAGTCTGGGGACGCCCTTCGCCATCGGCTTCATGGGGGACACGGTATGGCTGGGCAATGGCCTCGCTACGTGGTTCCTGGCGAACCTCTTCGGACCGGCGCCCGTCGGGGAGACGCTGATCCTCCTGCACCCCTTCGCGCTGGCCGGGTGGCTGGGGCTCTTCGTCACGGCGCTCAACCTCCTCCCCCTGGGTCAGCTCGACGGGGGCCACATCCTCTACGCCATGGGACCGCGGATCCACCTGCGCATCGCGCGTCTCTTCCTCTTCATGCTCATCCCGCTGGGCTTCCTCTGGTGGGGGTGGTGGGCCTGGGCCGTCCTGGTCTTCGTCATCCATCGGGGCAGGGTGGGGCATCCGCGGGTCATTCAGCAGGGCCCGGACATCGGCAGGGGGCGGACGGTCCTCGGGTGGCTTCTCGTCGTGACCTTCCTCCTGACTCTCGTCCCGGTGCCCATACAGCTGTAGGGTCGGGACGCGGAGCATCTTTTTCGGGAAATCGGAGTGGCACGATTGACTTCTTTTCCCGAACTATGGAGAGCACTCAGGTGCCACTCGTCCAATGGTCGCCGGGGATTTCGGGAAGTGACCGGAAGGAATTCTTGACTTTTGTCCGACCCGCGAAAAACATTCGTTTACTGATTTTCTCCGTATCTCCGGCCTGCGGCCATACCGCCGTGGAACCGGTTTTCGCACCCGGGACAGGAGTCCGGAGTGGCACGACACAATCGCGAAGGGTCGGGCGCCGATCAGCGGGGTTTCGAGTACGGCGTGAGTTATCAGCCGGACTGGCTGAAGCAGGTCAAGGTCACTCGCCAGCTCGAATCCGGGCGTCAGTCCACCAAGACCCTGTTCCGAAACCCCATGGATCCCGAAGCGGAGCCCGGAGAGCGCGTGCGTACGCGCATCGTATCCACCGACCAGGGACTGGATTTCGAGGTCGCCCTCATCGACCCTTCGAGTGCCGTGAAGCGGGTGCGCATCGCCTATGAGTTGCCCGGCGAGAACGGGCGGACCGAAGAGGTGGAGTTCACGCTGGAGAGCGAGGACATCTAGACCGCGCCGTCGGGCGCGTCGTCATCCGGGGCCGCGGCCCGGACTTTGTTTTAGATTCGGGCATGCATAGATCGCTGGCACCCGTGCATGCCATCGGGCACGGAGCGGTTCGGTCCGTCGCCGCCGTAGGCCGGGCAGGCTACCTCGGCATGGACGCCCTGAAGGCTCTCAGGAAGGTCAGGCTCTGGGCGCCCCACCTGGTCGGCCAGATGGTCCGCGTGGGCGTGGAGTCGGTTCCCATCGCGCTCTTCATCGCGACGTTCACGGGCGTCGTCCTGGCCCTGCAGGCGTCGTACACCTTCACGGGCGCCATGCCGCTCTACTTCGTCGGGACGCTCGTCGGCAAGACGATGATCCTGGAGCTTGGCCCGGTCCTCACCGGCCTGGCCCTGTCCGGGCGGGTGGGCGCGAACATCGCTGCGGAGATCGGCACCATGCGCGTCACCGAGCAGATCGATGCCCTGGAGGCTCTGGCGTACGATCCGGTGGCGTATCTCGTGGTGCCCCGGGTGCTGGCCGGCGCCATCATGTTCCCCATGGTGGTCATTCTCGCCAACGCGCTGGGCGTGCTGGCCGGATGGGGCACGAGCATGGCGCTTCTCGACATGTCGTCGCCCGAGTTCCTCAAGGGCCTGCGCCTCTTCTTCGACCCCTGGGACGTCCAGTTCTCCGTCATCAAGTCCATCAGCTTCGGCATCACCGTCACCGCGGTGGGTTGCTCCTTCGGCTTCCACACCCGGGGTGGAGCGGCGGGCGTGGGGCGCGCCACGACCCAGGCCGTGGTCATTTCCAGCATGATCATCCTCGTTCTGGACGCCTTCTGGGCGGCGACGCTGCTCTGATGAGCATCCAGCTCGTGAACATCCACAAGTCCTTCGGTGAGAAGGAGGTCCTTCGAGGCTTCTCTCTCACCATCGACGCGGGTCAGACCATGGTGGTCATCGGCGGGTCGGGATCGGGCAAGTCGGTAACGCTCAAGCACATCATCGGGCTTCTTCGCCCGGATATCGGTGAGGTCTGGGTGGATGGGGAGAACGTCGCCCGACTCGACCAGGCTTCCGTATACCGGATCCGGCGCAAGGTTGGTTTCGTCTTCCAGTTTGCGGCGCTCTTCGACTCCATGACCATTGCCGAGAACGTGGCCATGGGGCTCGAGCGGATGGAGACGTTCTCGGAGGCCGAGATCCGCGATCGGGTGGAGGAGTGTCTCGAGTGGGTGGACCTCGGAGGGTACGGGGACCGCATGCCGGCGCAGCTCTCCGGAGGCCAACGTAAGAGGGTGGGATTTGCCCGCGCCATCGCCACCGAGCCGGACTACATCCTCTACGACGAGCCCACCACGGGTCTCGATCCCATCACGAAGGCCGTCATCGACGAACTCATCATGAAGATGGCGGACGAGCTCGGAGTCACGGGTGTGGTCATCACGCACGACATGGACAGCGCCTTCCGGATCGCCGACCGGATCGCCATGCTCCATGAGGGGCGGAACCGCTTCGAAGGGACTCCCGAGGAGCTTCGCGCCACCGACGATCCCGTGGTGAAGGGATTCATCGAAGGCAGACCCGATTTGCTGGAGAGCGCGTAGCGATGGAAGGCCGCAGAGAACTCCTGGTGGGAGCGGTCATCGCCGTGGCCCTCGCGGCGGGGGGCGTGGGAACCCTTTGGCTCCAGGGCACGAACTTCGGGAACCCCACCACCGAGGTGGACGTCCTTCTCGAATCGGTCGGCCAGCTGTCGGAGGGCAATCCGGTGACGTACCGGGGCGTGGGCATCGGACAGGTCTCCACCATCAACGTGGAGCCAGGTGGACAGGTGGTCCGTGTGGGACTCCTGATCCGGAGATCGGTGGAGCTGCCTGCCGACGCCGGTGTGGTGCTGGGACCCGAGTCCCTCTTCGGGGATTGGCAGGCGGAGGTGGTGAGCCGCGAGAGCTTCCCCCGCTACAACTTCTTCGATGTGCCCCCCGGATCCCCGTCCACCGTCATCGGCGGCTACGCCCTTCCCGAGATCACCCGACTCACCGCCTCGGCGGAGCAGATTTCCGACAACCTCGCCGACCTCACCGATCGGATGGAGCTGGCGTTCAACCAGGAGACGGCGGACAACCTCGCGACGGCCATCGCCAACATCGAGGCCATCACCCAGGAGGTTCGGACACTCGTTCAGCAGCAGGGTGTGGTCGCCGCCAACATCACCTCCAACGCCGACAGCGCCCTCACGGAGATCGAGCTGGCGGCCACCGCGGCACGCCGGTCCTTCGAGCGCGTGGACAACGTGCTGGCCGCCGCCCAGGTGGACTCGCTCATCATCGAGTTGCACGCCGCGGCAGCGGGCATCCGGGATCTCGCCGAAGATCTGGCCGACGACTCCACCGGGGTGTCGGCCACCCTCACCCGCGCCGACTCGGCATTCGTCCGCGTGGACCGACTGGCAGCGCGGCTCGAGGCCGGCGAGGGGTCGTTGGGCCGGCTCATGGCCGATACCACTTTCGCCGTGCGGGCGGAGAACGTCCTCCTGAGCCTCGATCTTCTGCTCCAGGACGTCCGGGAGAACCCCAGGCGGTACGTGCGGCTCTCCATCTTCTGATTGCGCGCGAACCTCCGTCGCTTCCAGTCGGGTCAACGGGCGTTAGACTACAAGGCTGTCGGAGAACCGACGGTGGACCCTGGCCTGGTTTGGCGTAGGGCCGGATACGAGGCGAAGACAGCCGTTTAGTGGCCGAAATGGCAGAAGACATAAAAGACATCACGATCATCGGCGGCGGGCCCACCGGCCTGTTTGCCGCGTTCTACGCAGGGATGCGCGGCGCTTCCTGCCGCATCGTCGACTCGCTCCCGGAGCTCGGGGGACAGCTCACGGCGCTCTACCCGGAGAAGTACATCTTCGACGTGGGCGGCTTCCCCAAGGTGCTGGCAAAGGACCTGGTGAAGAATCTCGTGGCGCAGGCGAAGCAGTTCGAACCCGAAGTCGTCCTCGACGAGCAGGTCCGGGACCTGGATCGCCACGACGACCACTTCGATCTCCACTGCGCCAAGGGCACCTACGCTACCCGGACCGTCATCATCGCAGGGGGGAAGGGGGCCTTCGAGCCCATGCCGCTTCGATGCCCGGGGTACGACGATTTCATGCACTCGGGCATCGAGTACGCGGTACGCGATCCGGAGGCATTCCGCGACAAGCGGCTCGTCGTCGTGGGCGGTGGGGACACGGCCATGGACTTCGTGCTCATGCTCAAGGACGTGGCCGCCTCCCTCACGCTCATCCATCGCAGGGATGGCTGGCGCGCCCACGAGGCGTCCGTGGCCCAGATGGAAGAGGCGGCGAGCAAGGGGGAGATCGACCTCAAGACGTTCTACGAGGTCAAAGAGATCCACGGAACCGACCGCGTCGAGCGCATCACCATCTTCGACAACCGGACGGACGAGGAGATGGTCCTGGAGTGCGACGAGGTCCTGTCGTGTCTGGGCTTCAAGCCCGACCTCGGTCCCATCAAGTCGTGGGGCATCGAGGTGGACAAGAACCGGATCAAGGTCGATGCCCTCATGGGAACCGGCATACCGGGCATCTACGCCGCCGGTGACGTGGTGGACTACGAGGGGAAACTGGACCTCATCGCCACGGGTTTTTCCGAGGCCGCCATCGCGGTCAACAACGCGGTCCACTTCGTGGATCCCAGCGCCCGGGTGAATCCGGGCCATTCGACGAACATGAAGGTCTTCAAGGACGCCTGAGGACCACCCCGCCGGGCGGACGTCGCCGACCGGTGGCACGAACAGCACGAGGAAGGAACATGAGCGACAACGAGAACCGCCAGCACGAACAGGTCGTCATCATCGGATCAGGCCCGGCCGGCTGGACGGCAGCCATCTATGCGGCTCGCGCCGAGCTGAACCCCTTCGTCGTGGAGGGAGGCATCAGTCGGACCATGATCCCCGGCGGACAGCTCATGTTCACCACCGAAGTCGAGAACTACCCCGGCTTCCGAGAGGGCGTGGACGGGCAGACCCTCATGATGGAGATGAAGGAGCAGGCGCTCCGCTTCGGGACCCGCGTCCTCACCGAGGACGTGCTGGAGATCGACCCGAGCCAGCGTCCGTTCCGGTTGGTCACCACGAGCGGGTCGGAGATCTTCGCAGAGACGGTCATCGTCGCCACGGGAGCGAACGCCAAGTGGCTCGACCTCCCCAACGAGCAGCGTCTGGCCCAGTCCGGGGGAGGCGTGAGCGCCTGCGCGGTCTGTGACGGCGCGCTGCCCCACTTCCGCGAGCAGGTCCTGGCGGTGGTGGGAGGTGGCGACACAGCCATGGAAGACGCCCTGTACCTCACCAAGTTCGCCAAGGAGGTGGTGGTCATCCATCGCCGCGACGAGCTGCGGGCCTCGGCCATCATGGCCGACCGTGCCATGGCCAACGACAAGATCCGATTCGCCTGGAATACGGTGGTCACGAAGGTCCACGGGGACGACGTCATCACCGGCGTGCGCCTGAAGGACACCCTCACCGGCGAGGAGCGCGACCTGGAGGTCGGCGGGCTCTTCGTGGCCATCGGCCACAAGCCCAACACCGACTTCCTGAAGGGAGTGGTGACGCTCAAGCCCAACGGGTACATCGAGACGCCCATCCCGTGGCGGACCCAGACCTCGGTGCCGGGCATCTTCGCCGCGGGTGACGTCATGGACGACTACTACCGCCAGGCCGTGACTGCGGCCGGAACCGGCTGCATGGCCGCCC
>CALJKZ010000681.1 GCA_937983085.1 uncultured Gemmatimonadales bacterium | reverse complement strand
AGCTTCCAGAGGTTGCCGAGGCCGATGGCGCTTCCCGTCGCGGCGAGCACGAAGCCCATGCTCGACGTCCAGGTGCCCCGCAGTTCAGTACTCGCCGGCTGCTCCGCCATGCTCGCTCCGGAAGATGGTGTGGTTCCTACGTCGCACGGGTCGGTACGCGCATCGCCCGCCTCGGATTTCGGCCCGAACATACCGGGGCCTCTGAACCTCCGACAAGCAGCGGTTTACTCTAGATCGCTCTGCGGGGCGAGGACGTCTTCTCGGGTAGGTTCATTTCATGCAACGGTACAACCGAACGGTCATGCCGGGCGCCGGCCTCGTCCTGGCACTCTTCGTCTCCGCGTGTGGGGGCGAGGCTCCGGACGCCACCTCCTCGACGCTGCAGGCCGCGCTCCTCACCTCGGGGCCCGTGAGCGACGCCGGGTGGTACGCCGGCGCGTACGAGGGACTGCTCCTCATCGAGGACTCGCTGGACGCCCAGGTCAGCCACCAGCAGACAGCCACGCCCGCGGAGTTCGACGAGGCGTTCCTGGCCTACGGCTCCTCGGGGTACGACCTCATCTTCGCCCACGGCTTCGAGTACCAGGACGCGGCCATCCGGGCGGGAAGTCGATTCCCCGACGCCACCATCGTGGTATCGGGCGGTGGCCGGGTCGCCGACAACGTGGTGCCCCTCATCTTCCGGCTCGAAGAAGGGAGCTATCTGGCGGGAATGGCGGCGGCCTCCCTCACCCGGTCCGGCATCATCGGGATGGTCGGCGGTGTGGCCATCCCGCCGGCGCGCGGCACCTTCGTCGCCTTCGAGGCCGGCGCGCGTTCCGTGAATCCCGACGTCGAGGTTCTCGAGACCTTCACCGGCGACTGGAACGACGTCTCCGCGGCGAAGGAGGCGGCCGTGGCCCAGCTGAGCCGCGGCGCCGACATCGTCATCCACAATCTGGATGCGGCTTCGTTCGGGGTCTTTCAGGCCGTGCGTGAAGCCGTGGCCGACGGCCGATGGGTGCGGGCCATCGGGATGAACAGCGATCAGAACGACGTGGCGCCCGACGTCATCATCGGGAGCGCGGTCATCCGCATTCCCGAGGCCTTCCTGGAGACCGCCCGCCGGTGGGAGGCGGGGACCGTGGGTGGCGAGCCCATCTACGCGAGCATCCGCGAGGACGTCATCGACTTCGTCTTCAACCCCGAGCTCGTGGACGAGCTGCCAGGGGGGCTCGTGGAGGAGATCGCCGATGCCCGCGACCGGATCCGGGCCGATGAGCTGGAGGTGCCCAGGGTCCGTTTCGTAGAGGGGGACGACGACCCGCCGCCAGGGGCGGGGGACGCTCCGTAGAATCGCAGTGACACGACCGCTCGTCCGACTCGAGGGCATCGAGCGGCGTTTCGGCTCGGTGGTGGCTCTGGCTGGAGCCGACCTTGAGCTCCGGGCGGGGGAGGTGCACGGCGTCCTGGGAGCCAACGGCGCAGGCAAGTCCACCCTGTTCAACGTTCTGGGCGGTCTGCTCCGCCCTGATGCGGGCCGTGTGGAGGTGGATGGTCAGCCCGTCACCCTCGCGTCGCCCCGCGATGCCTGGCGGCACGGCATCGGACTGGTCCACCAGCACTTCACCCTCGTGCCCAGGCTGACGGTCCTCGAGAACCTGGCCCTTGGAACCCGCGGTGTCGCGGGGCGGCCCGCTGCCGTCCGGCGGGCGACCCGCGAGCTCATGGAACGAACGGGGCTTTCCGTACCGCTCGACGAGGCCGTGGAGGGCCTGGGCGTCGGCGATCGTCAGCGCGTGGAGATCCTGAAGGCACTCCAGCGTGATCCGCGCATCCTCGTTCTGGACGAGCCCACGGCGGTCCTGACTCCGGGGGAGGCGTCGGGCCTCTTCGACCTGCTCCGGGATCTGGCCGCTGACGGGAGGGCGGTGGCTTTGGTGGCCCACAAGATCGACGAGGTCCTCCAGGCTTCCCGGCGCCTCACGGTCCTCCGGGACGGTGCCACGGTCCTCCACTGTCTGCGTGAGGAAACGACCGAGGCGGAGATCGTCCGCGCGATGGTGGGAGACGACGCCGTCGACGCCGCGGCGTTGGGGCTCGGGAGGCGGGTGGAGCGGGAGTCGGCGGGCGGGTCGGCCGCTTCGGACAGGCCGGCGGGGTCGGACAGATCGGCTTCTCGGGACGACGGTGGCCCCCGCCATGGACCCCAGCCCGCCGACGGACCTTCCGTCGTCGCGTCTCTAGCGGCGGTGCGCGTCGACGGTCGTGGAGGCCCGGGCCTCGACGGAGTCGACCTCACGGTTCACGCCGGCGAGATCGTCGGCGTCGCCGGGGTCGACGGAAACGGCCAACGCGAGCTGGCCGCCGTCCTGGCGGGTCGACGGGCTCCCGACGGGGGGACGGTCCACCTGTGCCAGGCCGTCGGCTTCATCTCCCAGGATCGCAGCCGGGAGGGGCTCGTTGGCGACTTCGACCTCACGGAGAACGTCGCGCTGGCGTTCCACCGCAGGCCCGAGTTCCAGAAGGGATCCTGGCTCCGGTGGGATCGTCTGGAGGAGGAGGCGGAGGCGATACGCGGGCGGCACGACGTTCAGGCGCCTTCGGTGCGGACGCTGGCGCGGAATCTGTCGGGTGGGAACCAGCAGCGCGTCATCGTGGGCAGGGAGCTGGCCATGGCGGGGGAGCTTCTCGTGGCGGAGAATCCGACGCGGGGCCTGGACATCGCGGCCGCTGCCTTCGTCCACGACGAGTTGGAACGCCTCGCTGCCGGAGGCGTGGCCGTGGTCCTCATCAGCACCGATCTGGACGAGGTTCTGGCCCTGTCGCATCGGGTGGTGGCCATCGCGCGTGGTCGACTCCAGGAGGTCCCGGGGGACCGCCGAAGCCGGAAAGGAGTGGGCTCCCTCATGCTCGGCGCCGAGACGACGCATGACTGAGGCGCCTTCGCAGGCCGTCGGTCGCATGCGGGTGGCCGAGTCGGTGGCGCTCGCCGTGGCCGCCCTGGTGCTCACCGCGGGGATCGGTGCGCTGCTCCTCCTGGTGGGCGGGTACGATCCGGGGGCCGCCGCTGCCGCCATGGTGCGGGGGGCGTTCGGGAGTTGGACGGCGTTCACGTCCATCACCCTCGTGCGCTCCGTGCCTCTGATCCTCACGGGGCTGGCCGTCGCCTTCGCCTTCCGGGCGGGCGTATGGAACATCGGCGCCGAGGGTCAGCTCTATGCCGGGGCCCTCGCGGCGGTGTGGGTGGGGCTGCAAGGGGCCGCGCTCCCTGCCGTGCTCCTGGTGCCGCTCGTTCTCATCGCCTCGTGGGTGGCCGGGGCGTTCTGGGCCCTCGTTCCCACGCTCATGCGGCTCCGACTCGGGGTGGGCGAGGTCATCACCACCATCCTCATGAACTTCGTGGGGATCTACCTGGCCGCCTATATGGTCCATGGGCCTCTCCAGGAGCGTCGGGGGGTCTTCCCCCAGACCGACGCCATTCCCGAGGCCGGTCGCCTCCCGGCCCTTCTCCCCGGTACCTCCCTCCACTGGGGCTTCGCCTTGAGCGTGGTGTTGGCCGCGGCGCTGGCGGTGGTTCTCCGGTACAGTCGGTTCGGATTCCGGCTCCGCGCCGTGGGGGCGTCCACGGAAGCCGCCTCCGTCGCCGGCCGCATCGACGTGCGTCGGGTCCTCCTCGTCGCCTTCCTCGGGTCCGGGGCCATCGCTGGCATGGCCGGGGGCGTGCAGATCAGCGGGGTGACGTTCGCCCTCTACGAGGACCTCTCGCCGGGCTGGGGATACACCGCCATCGCGGTGGCCCTTCTCGCCGGGCTGAATCCCGTGGGCGTCATCGTCACGGGTATTCTCTTCGGAGCGCTCCAGGCGGGCGCCGGGGCCATGCAGCGAGACGCGGGAATCCCGGCGGCGTGGGTGGGTGTCGTCGAAGCGCTGGTGATCCTCGCCGTTCTCGTCATCGACCGGGTACGGCGACGTGTGAGCGAGGAGCACTCGTGAACCAGGCTGAACTCGTGCTCTTTCTGGAGGCGGCGGTACGCCTCGGCGTGCCCCTCGCCCTCGCCGCTCTCGGCGAGACGATCTCCGAGCGGTGTGGTGTCATTAACATCGGCCTCGAAGGCTCCATCATCGCCGGTGCTCTGGGTGGGGCCCTGGGAGCCCTGGCGTTCGAGAACGCGCTCCTCGGGGTGGGGATCGGTGCGTTTGCGGGGCTCTTGTGCGCCCTGGTGTTCGCCGTCGTGGCCGTCGGGCTCGGCGCCGATCAGATCATCACCGGTACGGCCGTGACCCTCGGCGGTCTGGGCATGACGGGCGCCATCTATCGTGCACGCTTCGGCGCCACGGGCACGGAGCTTTCCCTGCCCACGCTGACCAGCGTCCGTATTCCCGGCCTGGCCGATCTCCCCCTCGTGGGCACCGCCCTCTTCGATCAGGCCGTCACGGCGTACCTGGCGTACCTCCTGGCTCCCCTTCTGTGGTACTTCCTCTTCCGCACCCCCTACGGACTGGAGCTCCGGGCCGTCGGGGAGGCCCCGGACGCAGCCGAGGCGGCGGGGGTGCAGGTGGTTCGGGTTCGCTTCCTGGCCACGCTCTTCGGAGGTCTTCTCGCCGGTGTCGCCGGCGCGCACCTCGCCCTGGCCCACACGGGGACCTGCGCCGAGCACCTGACCGCCGGGCGGGGGCTCATCGCCATCGGGGTGGTGGTCCTTGGCCGGTGGAATCCGGCGCTGGTGCTGGCAGCCGCCCTCTTCTTCGGCGCGGCGTCGGCCTTCCAGTTCTTCTTGCAGGCCCTCGGACTGGAGGTCGCCTACCAGATCTTCCTGGCACTCCCCTACCTGCTGACCCTGGCCGCCCTCGCAGGGTGGGTGGGTCGGGCCCGGGCACCGGCAGCACTCGCCCTGCCTTGGGAGTCGAAGAGATGAGCGTCGGGCACGTGCCCCGGGGCTCGGTCGCGACCCAGTGGAGTATCAGCACCCTATGAAGATTCCCCCGAACCGTACCGTCGTCGGCATCGCCCTGGCCGCGATGTTGGCCCTTCCCTCCTTCGCGTCCGCTCAGCTCCTCGAGGAGACGGGCACCGTCGCCACGGGTCTCCTCCTCCGACAGTTGGACGGCGTGAAGCGCGTGCTGATGATCGCCGCCCACCCCGACGACGAGGACACGAGCCTGCTTACCGCTCTGTCGCGGGGCTGGGGCGCGGAGACCGCGTACCTGTCTCTCACCCGAGGGGACGGTGGGCAGAACCTCATCGGGCCCGAGTTGTGGGAGGGTCTTGGGATCGTCCGCACCGGGGAGCTCGTCTCCGCCCGCCGCCTGGACGGAGGCAAGCAGTTCTTCACCCGGGCGTTCGACTACGGGTACTCGAAGAGCGCCGACGAGGCCCTCAGCCTGTGGCCGCGAGACGAGCTCCTGTCGGATGTCGTCTGGGTCGTGAGGACGTATCGACCCCACGTCATCGTCTCTGTGTTCAGCGGCACTCCTGCCGACGGACATGGTCAGCACCAGGCCGCGGGCATCATGGCGCGCGAGGCATTCGAGGCGGCCGGCGATCCTGACCGGTTCCCCGAGCAGTTCGCCCGGGGCGCGGTACCCTGGGCTCCGTCCAAGCTCTACCAGTCGTCGCGCCGGCGCTTCTTCAATCCCGGAGCCGAGCCGGAGGAGGGAGCCATCGACGTCGAGACGGGCCTCCGCGACCCTCTCCTCGGGCGCTCGTTCCATCAGCTCGCCATGGACAGCCGAAGTCAGCACCGCTCCCAGGACATGGGCGCTCCTCAGCCTCCCGGACCCCAACGCACCAGCGTCGTTCTGGTGGAGAGCCGGGTCCCAGGCGACGGCTCCATCTTCGCCGGAATCGACACCACGCTCGTCGGGCTGGCGGATGGGCTGCCCGGCGAGGGCGATGACGCGCTCCGCCGTCACCTGGAGGCGTACCGTCAGGCCATCCATCGGGCACGCGCCGACCTCGGCTTCGACCCCGAGGCGGTGACGCCCACCTTGATGGAGGCTCGAGCCAATCTCGTTCGGGCGCTTCTGGTAGCTGCCCCGTCGGAGGACGTGGACGGCGGAGATTCGGCAGAGATGCTGCGCGACGGGCCGGCGACGGGTGTCCGCCGCGAGTTGAGCCAACGCATGCGTCTCCTCGACCGGGCCATCCTGGCCTCGGCTGGCGTCTCGTTCGACGTGCGCTCCGCCGACGACCTCGTGGTGCCGGGTCAGGTGGTGGAAGTCGTGGCGCAACTGTGGAACGGAGGTGCCCGTACACTCACGCGGCCCGATCCCGCCCTCGACGTGCCCGAGGGTTGGCAGGTTCGCGAGTCGAGCGTGGCGGGTTTGGGACCGGACGGGACCGTACCGCCGGGTGGCCTCGCCACGTGGCGCTATGACGTGACTCTCCCGGAGGACGCCGATCTCTCCCGTCTCTACTACCTCCGCCAACCGCGTCAGGGGGCCATGTATTCGTGGCCCGATGAGCCCGGTCTCTGGGGGCTGCCCCGGGATCCCGGGGACGTGTCGGGGACCGTCGTCTTCGGCATCGCCGGCCAGGGCATCGAGGAGTCGGAGCCCGAGCGCCTCACGGCGGCTGCCGAGTGCAGGTACGGTGGGGTGGACGGGGCGAGGGCTGAGTGCGGGCGGCGGAGACT
>CALJKZ010000680.1 GCA_937983085.1 uncultured Gemmatimonadales bacterium | reverse complement strand
GCACCTTCCGTCCTCCGAGGAGCAGCGACACGGCCGGTCGGCAGCGAAACCCCCACGACCCGGCTCGATTCGTGTCGAGTCAGCTCCCGCCGACCCGATCAGCTACGGGTCAGTGAATGTACGCCCCACCACAGGCTGCGATGAACAGCTCGGTGATGATGTCGACATCGGCGCTGGAATCACCAGCCGCATCGACCATCGCCTGGACCGCACTCCGGACGCTGGCCCGGTAGTTGGCCATCGCGGGCGCCGAGGCGGACGCCGTAGCGGCGGTCTCCAGACGCGTGTTCAGCGTCGCTTCGACCCGCGCGGCCTCTGCGGCCGCACGGACGTTGGCGCGCACCGTGGTGCTGGCACCGGCGGCCAGGTAGTCGACAGCCGCATCGGCTGCCGCGTCGATCGTGGTGGTGAGACGAGTCTCGAGCTCGCTCTTCACGTCGTCGGCCGTCGAGGACGAGGCTTCGACTCCGGCGCGCGCGTCGGCAAGGGACGATTCGATGGCCGCAGCGAGCGTCGCCTCCGCTGAGGTCGAGTACTGAGCAGCAGCGCGCTCACGAGCCCGAAGGTTGAAGAGAACCGGCTCGGTGATGATCCGACCCCGGACCGTGCTGCGTCCTTCGATGACTGCGTCCAACGTCGTTGCGGCACCGGCCGTCGCCATCACGATCGTCTCCAGACGGGCACCCGCCCCGGTCCATGCTTCGATGGCCGCGTCGGCATACTCGTCCTGGGCGACGTCGAGAGAGACCCCGCCCAGAAGGTCGGCCGCCAGATCAACAGCGGCGTCGACCATGAGGTTCGACCGAGTCGAGGCGTCGAGAGAGATACCTGCATCGGCGAAGACCTCGTTCATCGTCGCGCTGGCTTCAGCCGAACCCTCGGCCACGGCATTCAGCTCCGCGTCGGACGAGAGGAGAGCCTCGGCGTCCGACCCGGTGGCGTTGAGGAGCAGGGCCAGCTCGGCGGTGGACGTCTGATTCGCGCGACCCGATGCCGTGATGTGGGCATAGGCACGCGTCTCCATGGTCGTCTCATAGGTGATAGGAGCCGGACGTACTGTCGAACGCGCCTGGATCTCTCCGTGGATCATGACCTCACCCGCGGCCCGACCGTCGACGTATGCCACCACCGCGGTGTTGGTGCGCCCGTGGGGGACACGTTCGATCCGGTAGGTTCCGTCGGCTTGCACTTCAGCCGACGCGAGCGCGCTGTATTCACCCGACGAGCTGATCTGAACGACACTGACGGTCTGAGCCGCCGTACCCGGCGCTCGCTGCGGACCGTTGGCCGAGCTCGGGGAAGGGGTCGTCTCATCTACCCGCCCCTCGACAACGGCAGCGTTCTCCTCGTCGAAGTCGGGGGTGGTCGGTGTATCGTCGCAAGCCGCCATGGTGAGCATTGCAGTCATGGCGACGAACACGGTGCTCTTCTTGATTCTCATCAGTGCACTCCTGTTCGCCCTACCGGACCTCGCAACGGCAGGGACGTTTCTGGGAAACTTCCCGTGGGCACCTCGCCCACGACCCGAGGTCGTCGGCCTAACGGTCGATGCAGGCTGCATGCCAACCGCTCCCGAGACCCCCAAAGTGCGGCATGACAACGAGTTAATGACCCAGATCGCCGAGTGACTGCGGAGCATTGCCACCAATTCGGTGCGGCCAAATAGTACCTCGCACCAAATAGGTGCAGCGCCACCGGACATCGATTTCGGCGCTCGGTGCACCCGGCGAGGTACGACCCTATGTTCTCCCCGACGGCAGGCCTGTCTCGCAATCATGGAGGGACGATGAAGGGATCGATGAGGGTGGCCGGAGCGATGGCGACGATGGCAGTGGCGCTGTCCCTCCTTGGAGCGAGCGAAGCGGCGGCTCAACAGCCGACGCTGCCCGCCGAGGTCCAGGAGTGGTTGGAGCGAGATCAGGCGCGCAGGTGGGCGGCGATGATCGCCGAGGGCGACTCCCTCTTCAATTCGGGCAGCTGCGCACGATGCCACGGACAAGCCGGGTCGGGTGGACGCAACGGTCCCGACCTCGCCGACGCCAACTGGGTTCAGAGTGACGGTTCACTCGAGGAGATCCGCCGGACCATCTTCTGGGGCGTGCGTCGGGAGCTCTTCTCCGATCCGGCATGGCGCTTCGAGATGAATCCCGGGGGCGGGCTCGACCTGGCGTGGGAGCAATACGCGTCGCTGGCCGCCTATGTCTGGAGTCTATCGAACGAAACGGGGCTCCTGGGGCGGTGACCCGCGGCGTGGACGCTCGCCCCAAGGTCGCGGCACTCTTTTCCTACTTGATCGTCGGGCTCGCTTGCCTGCCCGCGGCCTCCGTGGAGGCGCAGATCATCTCGGGGCGGGTCGTCGACTCGGAGAACGGTACGGGGGTGGGGCTGGCGGCCATCATCGTCCTCGATCAGGATCGCACCCCCCTCCTCATGCGCGCGGCGGACACGGCGGGCGTATTCCAAGTCGACTTCCCGGGGCCGGGCGAGTACTACCTCGTCATCGAGCGGCTCGGGTACTTCGAGACCGAGTCGCCGCTCCTCGCCGTCGCGGCAGACGCCCGCTACGCGGTGGACTTCGAGATGAGGCCGGAGCCCATCCGCCTCGACCCGCTCCAGGTCGCCGTGTCGAACGAGCGGCTGGAGGACTTCCTCAGCCTGGAGTTCGGGGTGCATCCCGCCACTCTCAGGGGGTATCGCGCCATTCAGGGGACGCGTCTGGAGGAGGCGAAGCTCAAGGCCGAGGACAACACCGATCTCCTCCGTTGGCTCTACATCCCGGTGTCCCACGGATCGCGGGTCTGTGTGGGCACGTTCGGTGCGGCGCTCCCGGCCAGAATGGGATACGAACGCACCATGGCGCGGGCCGAGGCCGCCGCCACGGTGGACCCGGAGCGACAGTGCGGCGCCGTCTACGTGGACGGCATCAGCTGCCGTAACGAACACCTCGAGGAGATCGATATGGATCGGATCGCTGTTGTGGTGACGGTCGACGGGGCGGTCTACCTCTACTCCCGGGACTTCGATTGGACCTTCCGGCCAGCATCCGCCACCGGGGGATGCTGACCGGATCGGCCGGCCCCGTCGCCCTCAGTCCCCGCGCATCGTCTCCACCGGATCGACTCCGCTGGCGCGCAACGCCGGTAGCCATGTCGCGGTGAGCCCAATCGTCGCCAGGATGACCACCGTTCCGAGAAACGTCACCGGATCCGTGGTGCTGACATCGAAGACCATCCCCTCCAGCAGCCCAGTCATGGCCGCCGCTCCCAGCGCACCCAACACGATGGCGAGGGCCACCTGCGCCATGCCTTCCCGCACGACCATGGCCATGATGCTTCTCCGTCCAGCGCCCAGGGCCATGCGGATGCCGATCTCTCTGGAGCGGCGGGCCGTGGCGTGGGCCACCACACCGTAGATCCCGATCCCCGCCAGAAGCAGTGCCACCAACGCGAACATCCCCAGGCTTACGGCGGCCAGCCGTGACCGTCGGATGGCGTCGGCGAACAGGTCGGCCATGGAGTCCACGCTGGAGAGAGGAATCCCCGAGTCCATCTCCCGGAGCTCAGCTCGCAGTCCCGCTGCGACGGTCGCCGCCGGCACCGCCTCCGTGCGGACGACCAGCGACATAAAGTTGAACGCGTTGAACTGGCGGTGCTCCCAGTAGAACATGGGATACGGCTCCGTATCCGGTCCGTTGTGACGGATGTCGGCGACCACGCCGACAACCTCCGCCACCAGCGTGTCACTCCACGGCATGGCGATCTGCTTCCCCACCGCCCGTTCGCCTGGCCAGATCTGATTGGCTCCCGTCTCGTTCACCACCACCGCCAGAGGGGTGGAGCCGTCGTCTCCGGCCTCGAACAGCCGGCCATCGCGGAGGGGAATGCCCATGACGGTGTGGTAGTCCCGATGGACCCAGCGCACGTCCGCCCCGGGCATCTCCCCGGCCTCGGGGACGGGACGGTCCAACGGCCAAAAACCCGTCCTGGTCCCAGCGCCCGTGAGGGGTGCTCCCGTGACGGCGGTGGCGGCCCGGACCCCGGGAAGCGCGGCAGCCCGCTCGACGAGCTCCTCGAAGAAGAGCATCTGCTCCGTCGTGTCGTACCCCGCCCCCCCCAGTTGTACCTGGGTCGTGAGCAGGCGCTCGACGTCGAATCCGACACCGACGTCCAGTCGATTGACCAAGCTCCGTACCAGGAGTCCCGCGCCCACCAGGAGCACCAGGCTCAGAGCCACCTGTACGACGACGAGCCCGCCCCGGAGGCGCCTCATGGCCACGGTGGCCACGGATCCGCGGGTGCCGAGACCACTGGCGATGCGAGGGCGTCCGATGGACACCGCCGGCGCCACCCCGAACAGGACGGCGGTGAACACGATGGCGACCAGCGCGAACGCCAGCACCCCGGCGTCGAGCCCGACGGCCTCGAGCCGTGGCAGGTCCGGCGTCGCTCGAACGAAGGCCACCAGAGCCCACTGAGTCAGGCCGATGCCGATGGCGCCGCCCACCGCGGCCAGGATCGAGCTCTCCACCATGAGTTGGCGGACGAGTCGCCCCCGCCCTGCTCCCATGGCCGAGCGGACCGCCATCTCCTGCTCACGCTCACTGGCGCGGCTCACCAGGAGGTTGGCCACATTGGCACAGGCGATGAGGAGCACGAAGCAGACCGCACCGAAGACCACCACCAGCATGGGCCGGACGCCGCCGACCATGTCCTCGTGGAGGCCCACGACCCGAACGCCCCACCCCTCCTGGCGATCCGGGAAGGTCTCGGCCAGTCGCGCGGCCAGCGCGTCGGCCTCCTGGTTGGCGGCCTGCACGGTTACCCCCGGGGCCAAGCGAGCGACGACTTGGAGGTACCGCCCCCCCGCCGCTTGGGCCTCCGGTCCGAACTGGGGCGGTAGCCAGATCTCGTGCGAGCCCACCCCACCGAACGACGCAACCTCGACATCGAAGTCGTACCGATCGTCCAATACGCCGATGATCTCGAAGGGCACTCCGCCCGGCCTGAGGCCGAGCTGGATGGTGCGCCCGACGACGCCAGGATCAGCGCCGAAGCGCCGCTGCCAGAAGCCCTCCGACAGAACGACCACGCCGCCGCCACCCGGTTGGTCCTCGGCCTCGCCGTACAAGCGTCCGATCCGCGCTTCGGCGCCCACCATCTCGAAGTAGTCCGCCGACGCCTGGATCCACCCGATGCGCTCGGGCACGC
>CALJKZ010000679.1 GCA_937983085.1 uncultured Gemmatimonadales bacterium | reverse complement strand
TAGGGACCGCGTCGCCGGCCGACACGACGCCCCGTGCCCGTCGCATCGTCCGTTCCGCTTGGCTCGCTGGGGGGTGCTCAGCCGTCGCCGCCGCCCTGTTCAGCCCTCTCACACCTCTCTGGGCAGTGGGTATCGCCGCGGGCAGCACGTTCGGAACGACATGGCCGCTTCTCCCAGCCGCGGACTCCGTTCGCGAAACGCCGGTGCCAGGAGCGCCCCTCGTCGTCCCGCGATCGTGGGTCGTCGTCGGTCTCGGTGTGCTGGCCGGGGCCGGGTTGATCGGTGTCTTCGGTCCGGGACTCCGCCTGGCCGGCTGAGCCCGGGGACACCGGGCGATGGAGTTTCCGCCCCCTCTGGGACCCGTCGTCCCGACGTGCATGGGGGCAGCGCCGCCTTGTCGCCGTTGCCACCGACCTCTAGGCTGTTCCCTCTGAACCGCAGTCCACGGAGAGGCACATGCGATACCACCGAACCCATCGTCGACCCATCGTCCTGACCGCGCTTTGCGTCGCGGCGATGACCCTGGCGGCACCGGTCTCTTCCCAGACCATTCCTTCGCCGGAGGAGTTTTTCGGCCACGTCATGGGAGCCGACCGCCAGCTCGCCCGCTGGGACCGGTTGGTGGAGTACTACGAACTCATCGGTGAATCGAGTGATCGGGTCATCGTCGAGAACGTGGGCCTCTCCACCCTCGGCAACCCGTTCCTGGTCATCTACGTGTCGTCGCCGGAGAACTTGGCTCGCCTCGAAGAGATCCGGGAGATGAATGCCATTCTCTCCGATCCCCGCGGCCACACCCGCGCCGAGATCGAAAGGGCCATCGCGGAGAGCAAGGTCGTCTTTCTACAGGGCTACGCGCTCCACTCTACCGAAGTGGCGGCAAGCCAGAGCGCTGCGGAGATCATGTACCTCTTCGCCACCCGCGACGACGAGGGCATGCAGGAGATCCTCGACGAGACCGTCTCCATCATCGTGCCGGGGATGAACCCCGACGGCAATCACATCGTCACCGACTGGTACAACCAGTGGGTGGGGACGGAGTACGAAGGGTCGAGTCCGCCGGAGCTCTACCACCACTACATCGGGCACGACAACAACCGTGATGCCTTCATGCAGAACACGGTTGAGTCCCAGTATGTCGCGCAGATCATGTTCCGCGACTTCGTGCCCCAGGCCTTTATCGATCATCACCAGATGGGGGCATACACGGCGCGAATCTACCTGCCACCCTACGCCGAACCTATCCGCCCGGGTGGCGATCCCCTCGTATGGCGGGAGATGGATTGGTACGGCGGGCACATGGCTCTGAAGATGGACGAGCAGGGCCTGGAAGGCGCCATTGGTGCGGCCATCTATTCGGGATGGGGCCACTTCGGCTTCCACTGGATCACCCCCTTCCACAACATCGCCGGGATGCTCACCGAATCAGCGAGCGCCCGGCTGGCCACACCCCTTTATGTGCACCCGGACCAGCTCACGGGCTCCCGCCAGCTTCCGGAATACGAGGAGCAGACCACCTTCCCCAATCCGTGGATGGGAGGCTGGTGGCACGTTCGCGACATCGTCGATCGTCAGGTCCTGGCCACCTTCTCGCCGCTGGAGTTGGCGGCGCAGAACCGGGAGACGGTGCTCCGGAATGCGTACAACAAGGCCATGCGTCAGACGGAGCGAGGCCGGGACGCGGCGGTGAAGGCGTACGTAATTCCCGCGGACCAGCACGATCGCCTCACCATGCAGAAGATGGTGAACAAGCTCATCCTCCAGGGCATCACCGTGGAGCGTGCGAGCCGGGACTTCACCCACGAGGGGCGAGCGTACGAGAGCGGTTCGTACATCGTCTCCATGGCGCAGCCGAAGCAGGGAGTGGTCCGCTGGCTGCTGGGGCAGACGTACTATCCGGACAACCCGTACACCCGTGACCGGGATGGCGACCCCATCCGGCCCTACGACGTGGGCAGCGACAGCCGGGCGGAGCGCATGGGTGGGGCGGGGCGCGCCGGGGCCCTACACGACGCGCGGAAGCGGGGTTCCTACCGCGAGACGTCCTCGCCGCGGATCTCCAGCTCCGCCGCCACCGCGCGCAGGCCGTCGATCCCGTTCTGGATGTGCTCGGACCGCTCGAGACCGAGGAGCTCGATCCCGCGCTGGACCTCCTCTCGGCTGACGCCCGCCGCGAACTGCCTGTCCTTGAGCTTCTTGGTGACCGACTTGGGCTTCAGGTCGTCGATGCCGGTGGGCCGGACGAGGCAGGTGGCGAAGACGAGGCCGGAGAGCTCGTCGCACGCGACCAGGACCTTGTCGAGCTCCGTGGTCGGCTCGACGCCGGTGAAGTCCGAGCGGTGCGCCAGGATCGCGTGCACGACCGGTTCGGGATAGCCGGCCTCCCGCAGATGCTCGACCGCGGTGAGCGGGTGGTTCTCCGGGTGCTTTTCCCAGTCGAGGTCGTGGAGGAGCCCCGCCAGGCCCCACAGATCCTCGTCCTCGCCGCGCATGCGGGCGTAGTGCCGAACGGCGGCCTCCACGGCGTACATGTGCTTGCGGAGACCCTCGTTCTCGACCCACTCCTCGAGGAGGGCGACGGCGTCGTTGCGGTCGGGCATGGCCAATCGGGGTTCGGCGGCTCGGGGCGGACGGGCGAAGCTTAGGGCCCGCCACCCCGCGGTCAACCGCGTCGGCTCAGACCCGGGACGAGGGGCAGAGGTGGGAGATCGTGCACGCCTCGCAGCGGGGCTTACGCGCGTCGCAGACCCGCCGACCGTGCCAGATGAGGAGGTGGGCCAGCATCGTCCACCGCTCCGACGGGAAGATCGCCATGAGGTCCTGCTCGATCTTCTCGGGCGTCTTCTCCTTCGTGAAGCCGAGCAGCGTCGACAGCCTCTTGATGTGCGTGTCGACCACCATGCCCTCGTTGATGCCGAAGGCGTTGCCGAGCACGACGTTGGCCGTCTTGCGCCCCACTCCCGGGAGCGCGGAGAGCTCCTCGATCGTGCGCGGCACGACGCCGTCGTGCTCCTCCAGCAGGCCCCGGGCGAAGCCGATGATGTTCTTCGCCTTGTTCCGGTAGAAGCCGGTGGTGCGCACGATCTCCTCGACCTCCTCCTGCCGCGCGCCCGCCAGCGCCTTCGCGTCCGGGAAGCGACGGAAGAGCTCCGGCGTGACCATGTTGACCCGGACGTCCGTCGTCTGGGCCGAGAGGATCGTGGCGACCGCGAGCTGGAACGGGTTCTCGAAGTCGAGCTCGCAGTGCGCGTCCGGATACTCCTCCGCCAGGAGGTCGTAGACCTCGGCGGCCCGCTCGATCCTGGCCTTCTTCGACTCTCTGGGCATCGGCTTCGGACTAGAGGTTCACACGAAGGTACGGCAGCGCCGAGGGCTCCGGCCCGTCCCCCTCGGTGGCGGGCGCGGCATGGGCCTCGTGCGGCTCCCCCGGCTCCCGGGCGTCGGGACGCGACGCGACGTGCGCGAAGAAGCGCGCCAGGAGCTTGAGCACCTCGCCGGCGGTGGCGAAGGCGTACAGCCCGTCGAGCTCCGCGCCCGGCATCGTCGTCGAGAAGTCCCCGCCGTCCCCCCGGGCGTCCGCGTCCAGCCAGCCCGGGGCGTCGGCGAGCGGCGCCTGCGGGAGCGGGACCACGCCGAGACCCGTCCGGTCCGGGCGCAGCGCGGTCGCCAGAAGCGCGAGAAGCACCCCGCCCTCGTCGCGAGCCGTCACCTTCCAGAAACCGCCGCCGACGGACAGGGGCTCGCCGGGCCCGGCGTCGCGGTCATTGAGGCGATTACGAACACCGCGCGTGGGCGTGTCCCTTGTCGCAACGAACACATCGGCCCAGCCGGCCTTGCTCGTGGGCAATTCAACGATCACCGAGGCGATCGAATCACGCAGGCTCGTCCGCTCGCCACGGTCCGGCGCCACGGCCGCGATGAACCATGCCGACCGCTTGTCGTACATGATGTTCCGCGTCCCGTCGATCGGATCGACGAGCAGGCGATAGGACGGGGTGCTCACATCAGGTTCATGGCTCGAGATGTTGCGTCCCGCCGTGCGGGGCGCAAAAAGCTTGCGTCCGTCGGTGCCCAGTCCCTCGGCGATCAGCAGCAGCGGCTTGCATGCGTCGGGCCAGTCGTGGATCTGCTCTTCGATGACGG
>CALJKZ010000678.1 GCA_937983085.1 uncultured Gemmatimonadales bacterium | reverse complement strand
GAAGGACCGCAGCATGAGCCCCGAGCCCACGGCGACCATCACGGCCAGCGCCACCTGGGTCCCTACCAGGAGGGGCGTGACCCGACCCAGGGCGCGGCCACTCCCACCCCGGGTCGACCCGCTCAGCCCCGCCGTCGCGTCGGTCCGGGCTACTCGGAGGGCGGGGGCGACGCCCGCCACGAGAATGGCGACCGCGGTGACCCCGAGGGCGTAGGCGATGACCGGCGTGTCGAGGGTGGCTCCACCGATGCCGGGCAGGTCCGGCGGCCCGAAGCGGGCCACCCAGTCCACCAGGCGGGAGGCCAGGAGGACGCCCATCAGCCCTCCCGTCAGACCGATGACCACGGCGTCGGAGAGGAGCAGGAAGACAATGCGACGTCGCTGGGCGCCCAGGGCGGTGCGGACCGCGAAGTCCCGGGCTCGTGTCTCGCCCCGTGCCAGGAGAAGGTTGGCGACGTTGAAGCAGCCGATGAGCAGCACCAGGCTCACGGCTCCCAGTGCGATCCAGACCGACCCGGCCACGTCCCGGGTCAGATACGCGCGCAGGGGTTGGACCGATGCCGACGCGACGTCCTCGGGCTCGAAGTGGCCGGGGAGCTCCTCGTCGACGGCCCGGGCATAGGCACCGACCTGCTCGTTGGCCTGCTCGATGGTGGCTTCCGGTGCCAGGCGCGCGATGCGCTCGTTCACGTACCAGGTGTTGTCGTCGGCGAGGCCTAGGGTCCGCTCTCCCTCCAGGGGTACCCAGACGTCGACGTCGGCCCACAGCTCGTCGACTCCCGGGGGCATGACGCCGATGACCTCCCGGCGCTCGTGTCCCGCGCCACCCATGTCGACCACGCGCCCGATGACGTCAGGGTCGGCCCCGAAGACGCCGACCCATAGATCATGACTCAGGATCACCACGTCTCCCTGACCGGGCAGGTCCGCCTCGGAAGCGAAGGTGCGACCCAGTACCGGGGATACGCCCAGAATGCCGAAGTAGGCCGGGGCCACGAGAAGGGCGTCCACCTCCGTCGGCTCGCCGACGCCCGTGAGGGTGAGAATCCAGTGGCTCATGCCGGATACGCCTTCCAGCGCGGGCATCCGATCCTCCGCCATGAGCGCCATGGTCTTGTTGGCGTTCACCTCGGGCCAGACGAAGACGAGGCGTTCCGGCTCCTGGCATGTAAGTTCGTCGCGGAGGACCGACTCGATCACCGAAAAGGTGGCCGTGGAGGCGCCGATGCCCAGTGCCAGCGTCAGCACCGATGCCAGCGCGAAGGCGGGCGATCGCGCCAGCGAACGAACCGATGTGCGTAGATCCTGCACGAGCTGTCCCATGGTCCATCCCTCCCGTTCCCGTTCCAGTGTGCGTGTCGCGAGGGCATGCTCCGCGGTGTCGATCAAGGCCCTGAGCCACACCCCGGCCACGCGAATCCACGAGCCCCGGGCCCGCTGGAGTCGCGCGGCGAACAGCTCGGTCATGTCATGACCGAATCGATGGCGCATGTCCCCGGGCAGCAGCCGGAGGATGGCCCGATACAGCTTGCCTTCGGTGGGCCCGAGCCTCATGTCACGACCCGTGCAGGATCTCGTGACGCTCGGCCTCGGCCACGAGGTCTCGGAGCCGTGCCGCCTCTGCGGTGGCAACCTCCCGCCCCAGCCGCGTGACGGCCACATAGGTCCGGCGCGGGTCGGCTCCCTCCGGAGGCGGGGTCTCGGCCAGCAGTCCATCGGCCATCAGCGACCGGATGCGTCGGTAGAGGTTCGCCGGGTACAGCGTTCCGGCATTCCGCTCCCGTGCTTCGATCTCCTCCACGATGCGGAGTCCGTAACTCGGCCCGTCCAGCACGGCCAGCAGGATCCTGGACTCGAGGGGGTGGAGGGGCCGATGCTCCTCGGCGCGTTCCGTCATGGTCCGATCCAGGAATATGTCAATCCGACACTATCGATTGTATCAGATTGACACATTCCCCGCCAGGTGGCCGTCCGTGGACCGCTACTGGCGCATGCTCTGGGCCAGGGACGTCGACTCCGCGGCAGCCGTCTCGATGATGACTTCGAGGGCCTGCTCTTCCATCCCGAGGCTCTGCACACAGTGGACGCGAAGCGCCGCCAGCGGATCCTCGGACTCGCCGTGGCGAAGCCGCGCCACCGCCTCGATGGGCTCGGGTGCGCGCTCTCCAGACAGGTGATGATCCGAGATGGCGGTGATGAGCCCCTCGGGGAGGTCCCAGCTCTCGGCCATCATCGCCCCGACCTGCGCATGGTCGTACCCCAGGCTGTCCCGCTCGACCTCGTGGAGCGGCGGACCCTCCTCCGTCGCGGCGCTCCTGTACAGCTCGGGATAGACGTCGGGCTTGGACAGGGCCAACACCGGCACGGCCATGTCCTGGAGGAGCCCGGCGGTGAATGCCTGCATCTCCACCGATGGATCCCGGTTCTTGGCGATGAGCCTGGCCAGGCACGCACGGCGCGCCGACGTGTCCCAGAAGTCGTCCAGGTCGATGCCGGCCGGCGCCGGCAGGGTGTCGCCCACCGCCGCGGTGAGCACCAGGGCCTCGACGCGCGACCGGCCCAGCAGGGAAACGGCGTGGCCCAGGTTGGACACCTCCTGGCGCAATCCGAACGCGGCGGAGTTCACGGTCTTGAGGATCCGGACGCTGAGACCCGGATCGGCGAGGAGACGCTCGGCGACATGGTTCATGTCGGCGTCTTCGCGAAGGAGCCTCAGCGTTTCCACCGCCCCGGTGGAGAAGGTGGGAAGCTGATACTCCCCGATGAGTTCCCTGAGCTCGGCCTTCGGGTCGGGGCTCCGCTTCCAGCGAAACACGCTACTCGCCCCGCCGGGCCATCTTGTTCGCCAGAATGGAGATGAGGCCACCCAGCATCATGTAGCCCACGCACACCTCGACGATGACCAGGATCTGCCCGAGTCCCGACGTCGGTGTGATGTCCCCGTAGCCGAGGGAGGTCAGTGTCACCACGCTGTAGTAGAGGTGCGTGAGGACCCCCGGTGCGTGGGCCCCGACGTTCACACCCGCCGCCCAGTAAAGAGCCGCAAAAAGGAGCACCACGGCCCCGATCACGACCGTCCAACGCGCCAGGCTGCGGCCGCAGTCGCTGGTGACCCACCACACGTTGTGGATCCACCGCTGCATGGTGCCCGCTTCCCTGAACTCCTTCAGGTAGTTCTCGTCGATGACGTGCCGTCTCAGGCGGTACGCCCCGGCGAAGTTGATGTCCCGTATGTCGGTACCGTACCAGTGGGCCGACTCGAAGCCGGCGATGGCCCGGAGACGGGCTCCTCGCAGGTCCGCCTCGTCGAAGTTGGCGTCGGTGACGTCGCACTCGCTCATCTCCGCCTCGCGCAGATCGGCGGCGCGGAGGTCGGCCGAGGCGAGGCGGGCCTGCCTCAGTCGTGCGCGAGCCAGCGTCGAGCACCCCAATAGGGAGCCCGTGAGGTCGGCGCCCGTGAGGGTCGCGCCGGTGAGGTCGGCGCCGAAGGCGTTCACGTCCCGCAGGTTGCTCATTCCCAGACCGGCTTCGGTGAGAGTCGCTCCTTCCAGGTTGGCTCCCTCCAGATCGGCTCCCGACAGCTCGGTGCGCGTCAGGATCGCGTTGCGTAGCGATGCTCCGCGAAGGTTGGCCTTGAGGAGGGAGAGTCCGGAGAGGTCGGCGCCGTCGAGGTCGACCCCGGACAGATCGACGTGGTTGAGATCGGGGGCCGAGGCGAGCTGAGTGGCGAGGTCGGGGCCGGCGAGCTCCCGCGTCCGCGCCCGCTCCACCAGCTCATCCATGTGTGCGGTGAACCGCTCACCGGAGTCGGTGAGTCCGTAAGGGCTCATAGCGTGCTCGGGCCGCTGCGTCGAGGAAGGGTAACGCCTACGTCATGAGCATCGGCCCGAGACGCCGTTTCGTGAGGAGCAGGGTCAGGCGGGCGCCTTCTCCCGGAGCCAGACGTCGGGCTTCACCGTGCGCTTGCGTTCCTTCGGCTTGAGGCGGAACCACTGGGCGACAAGGAGGATCTCCGCGGCGTCCTGGGGTGAGAGGGCCGACGGACCGGCGTCGAGATCACCGTATACCGAGTCGATGGCTCGAGCCACGCGGGCCCTTGCCCTTCGGCTCTTGGGGTGGGCCATCTCCTTGCGAATCCGCCCCCTTCGGATGAGGTACAGCCGGTCGTCGCCTGCGAAGCCCGGGACGCGGTACAGGAAGGTGAGACCCTCCACCTTGCCGCGAAACGCCACCAACTGATTGCGCAAGCGCGCCAGTCGCTCTAGGCCCTCGCTCATTACGCCCGCGTACTCTAAGTCCCTCCTCGCCGATGCCGCCCTCATCTGCTCTTCGAGCTCGGCCAACGGCCGATCCGCCCTCCCTTCGAGAAAGCGTTTCGCCAACTCCACCCGGTCCATGTACTCCGTGGACGTGGGGCGCCCGCAGCATGGGGCCAGGCAGGTCCGGAGCTCGGCCCGAATGCAGCGTGGCGCGCGGCCGCTTTCGAACATCTCGAGCTGATCGTCGAAGAAGATGGGCGTCGTGGCGGGGCAATCCCGCAGCTCCAGTGCCCTGGCCAGCTCCCGGATGGTGTGCGCCAGTGCCTTGACCCTCGGGAAGGGTCCGTAGTACGTGGAGCCGTCATTGGCCACGGGGGAGACGGGAAGCACTCTCGGCGCCGGCTCCGACGTCACCTTCACGAAGGCGAAGATCCGTTTGCGCTTGTGGCGGACATTGAACTTGGGCTGCGCCTCCTGGATGAGCTTCATCTCCCGGATGAGGGAGTAGAACTCATTCGGGATGTAGTCCCACTCGATGCGTGCCGTTTCGCGGATCAGCTCCCACGCCTTCTCGCCGCGCGGCGCGCGGAAGTACGAGAGAACCCGAGTGCGCACCCTGACCGACTTGCCCACGTACAGGAGCTCTTCGCCGGGGCCGTACATCCTGTACACGCCCGGCCGATTCTCGGCCTTTGCACGGACGTGTTCTCGTAGGCTCGGGTTGGCGTGCACGGGGGAGGTCTCGAAGGCTTTGGAAGAAGTACGGTGGCCCAACGCACTAGCGCTTTCGTGGTTTGTTCGGGTAAGATAGGACAGGTGCGAGGACGGTGCCAAGCGACGCGTTCAGGCATTCGCACCGCCCGCGTGTCGGCGTAGAATGCCAGGGATGGAGATGACCGGCTCGGACAAGCTCATACGGGATCCTCTCTGGGACACCATTCGGCTCGACCCTACCGCTGTGCGGATCGTCGATACCGCGGAGTTCCAGCGTCTCCGCTATATCAAGCAGCTCGGTCTCGCCCACCTCGTGTACCCGGGAGCCACCCACACCCGGTTCGACCATGCCCTCGGTGTCTACCATCTCACCAAGACGGCCCTCCGCCACCTCCGCGAGAGGGGTGGGGTGCCTCCCGAGGCTTGGGAAGGCGAGGAGCTGGTGCCGTACGCGGCCCTCCTCCACGACATCGGGCATTTCGCCTACTCCCACGCTCTCGAGGAGTTGGAGACGGAGCACGTTCCTGCTCATCACGAAGAGGTGAGCCAGCGCTTCTTCGCATCTCCATCCCTGCGTGACGCCCTGGCTCCCCTGGGGCTGACGGCCTCCGACCGGATCGCCGAGCTCATCCGGGGTGACAGCGACATCCCCCTGAGGGGCCTGGTGAGCGGGAGCTTGGATCTGGACAAGATGGAGTACCTTCGCCGCGACGCGCGGTTCTGCGGTGTGCCCTACGGAGAGGTGGACGTCTCGCGCCTGCTGCAGGGGCTGCAGCTTCTCGAGGACCCGTCGACGGGTGCCATCGAAGTGGGCGTGCACGAGAAGGCGATCTCGTCGCTCGAGTCCCTCCTTTTCGCCAAGTACCAGATGTTCAGGAATGTGTACTGGCATCATGGCGTCCGCTCGGCGACGGCTCTCTACAAGAGAATCGTCGAGGAGTCGGTACGCGGTGGCCTGGTCGATCCGGAAGAACTCATCGGCCCCACCGACGAGGAGCTCCTGTACGAGGTCGGGCGTCGCGCAATGGAAGACGACAGCGAGGTCGCGGAGCGGATCGCGACCCGCTGGCTACCCGCGCTGCGGCGGCGGAACCTCCCGAAACGAGCCCTGGAGCTCACCGCCGCCGACCTCGCCGGTCGCAGGGTGGAGGACTGGGCCGTCGGAGACTCCCCATGGAAGCGTGCCGTCGAGGACGACCTGGCCGCGGAGCTGGGCTTGGAGCCCGGTGAGGTGGTCATCGACTTCCCGGTGAAGCTGGCCATGTTCCAACTCGACGTCCTGGTGGAGCGGCTGGACGGCCGAATTCAGAGGCTGGACATGGAGGGCGCTGAGGGCATCCTCGACCTGACGAAGGTGGCCCAGGAGCTCTACACGTCGGCCCGCGTGCTCCGTGTGTTCACCTTCGAGCGACGCTCGTTGTCCGCAGACCAGGTCCTGGAGCGCATCACACGGCCGGTGGGTGCTACCTGAGCCCAGGCGTGGCGGAAGCTGTCCCTGCAGGTCGGAGGTCCGGATCAGCCGTAGTGGAGGAGGGCCGCCGTGATGTTGTCCTGTCCGCCGGCTTCGTTGGCCTCGGCAATGAGGGTGTCCAGGGGCGACTCGGTGCCGAGGACTTCGGCCACCCGGGCGTCGTCGATCATCCCCGCCAGCCCGTCGGTGCAGAGCAGATAGCGATCGCCCGACTCCGCCGCTCCGTCGAGGACCTGGGGGCTGGGTGGATCCTCGCGACCGATGCACTGGGTTAGGAGGTGGGCGTACGGACTCAGCTTCGCGCTCTCGGGCTGCATGACACCCCGCTCGATCTGATCCTGGATCCAGGTGTCGTCCCGCGTGAGCTGGTCGAGCGACCCGTCGCGCAGGCGGTAGGCCCTGGAGTCGCCCACATGACCGATGATCCATGCGCCGGATTCGGGCGAGAGGATCATGGCGGTGAGCGTCGTGCCCATGCCGTCCAGGGAGGGCTGCGCCGATGCCTCCTCCCGAACCGCTTCATGGGCCCGACGGACGGCCTCGGCCATGACGGGCCCGAAGTGGGCCGTGAAGCCCGCGACCTGGGCCACGTCGGCTTCACCTTCGCCCCCGGCGACCCTCAACCCCGCGACGGCGTCGGCCAGATGTCGCGCTGCGGCCTCGGCCGCGATTCGGCTGGCCACGTCGCCGCCCGGATGACCGCCCATCCCGTCTGCCACTACGGCGATGCCGAGATCCGGAATGATGGAGAACGAGTCCTCGTTCCTCCGACGGACCTGCCCCACGTCGGAGCGGCCGGTGACGGCAATGGGGTGGGGCAAACGAGGGTGGGGGCGCGGCGTGAGAGGGCGTTCGAGGAGGGCGTAAGTTGGACGTCACCATGTGGAGGTGCAACCAACGCATGCTCGAGGGAGTCGAATTTCGCGGTGGGGGTGGCGCGGAGAGGAACCGTGCCCCATATGAGGGTTACCAAGGCCAGTCGACGGAGCCCTCTCTCGGAGAAGGCCCATTTTTCGGCCTGGTGGTCGATTCGGGGTTGACACTCCTGAACGGTGTCGCAATCATAGACGGCTTCGGATTCGACGAATTTCGATATTAAAGAAGGCCTCTTCCGCGGGTCCGGCTCACCGGGTTCGGGACAGGCAAATAAGGAGACCGGATATACGATGGCCGCTGCCACGACAACGAAGCGCCGTAAGCGACGCGGGAAGGGCAACCTCCTGTCGGGTTTCGACGCCAGTGTCGAGGAGCAGAGCGCTCTCGATCAGTACCTCCGCGACGTGAGTCGCCACGAGCTCATCACGCCCGAGCGTGAGAAGGAACTCGGTGCGCGCGCCCAGAAAGGTGACCAGGAGGCGATTCAGGAGCTCGCGCGAGCGAACCTGCGCTTCGTCATCAGCGTCGCCAAGAAGTATCAGAACCGGGGTGTTTCGCTCACGGACCTGATCCAGGAAGGGAACGTCGGCCTCGTCACCGCTGCCCGGAAGTTCGATCCCGAGCAGGGCGTGAAGTTCATCAGTTACGCGGTGTGGTGGATTCGCCAGGCGATTCTGGCGTCCCTCGCCAACCACGGTCGCGCCGTGCGCGTGCCGCTGAACCGTGCCAGCGATCTGGCGCGGATCTTCCGGGAGAAGGAGCGCCTCAAGCAGGAGAAGGGCCGTGCCCCCTCCACCGAGGAGCTGGCCGAGGCGACCAACCTCACGCCCGAGCTGGTCGAGTCTCTGCAGACGCTGAACGCTGCGGAGATCCGTCTGGACGCACCCATCGGTGACTCGGAGGACTCCCAGCTGGTGGAGCGCTTCATCACCGAGGAGGCCGCCGAGCCGGAGATCGAGGTGGAGAGTCGACTCCTGACGGAGACCATCACGGACGCGCTGTCCACCCTCGAGGCGCGGGACGCGAAGGTGCTACGTCTCTACTTCGGACTGGAAGGCGAGCGCGAGCACACGCTGGAAGAGATCGGCAACATGCTCGGCGTCACGCGTGAGCGGATTCGCCAGCTGCGCGACCGCGCCCTCCGACGTCTGCGCGAGGGTGAGAAGGGCAACGCGCTGGAGACGTTCGCCGCCTGACGGAACGTTGACACCGTCGACGCACTGTGACCCCCTGCCGGGCCTCGAGCCCGGCAGGGGGTTCTTTCGTGGGACCCATGACCGAGGGTAGCCGTGGCATGGTCCACGAGACCCGCGGCGGCGTGTACGTGGTGGTGCTCGAGGACGGGTCTCGCATCGACGCGGCGATCCGCGGCCGGTTGAAGCAGGAGCAGCGAACCGGGAGCCGGGTGGTCATCGGAGATCGTGTCGTCGTGGAGCCCCAGGACGATCGCTGGACCATCGAGTCGGTTGAGCCGAGGGGAACCGAGCTCGTCAGGAGAGGGCGAGGCGGTCGCGCCCCGAAGATCCTCGCGGCCAACCTGGATCGCGTCTTCGTGACCGTGGCGCTTCTGGCGCCAAGGGCGAGCACCCAGCTCATCGATCGACTCCTCGTCCTCGTGGAGTCCAGCGGGATGCACCCCACCCTGATTCTCAACAAGGTGGACCTGGTGGAAGACGTCGAGAGCGATGACGCCACCGTGGCCGTCGAGCCTCTCACCGAGACGTACCGGTCCATCGGGTACGAGGTCATCGTGGCCAGCGCGGAAACCGGGACGGGCATCGACGAGATCCACAGCCGTGCCTGCGCCGGTCTCTCGGCCTTCATCGGTCCCTCGGGGGCGGGCAAGTCGTCCATCCTCAACGCCATCGA
>CALJKZ010000677.1 GCA_937983085.1 uncultured Gemmatimonadales bacterium | reverse complement strand
ATGGAATGCCCGCGGCGGGCTGGAGCTGGCACGCGGCCCTACGCCCGGACATCCGCCGCGAATCATCACCATCATCTTCGATTGGTACGAAGGGACGGCGCCGTACGGGCAGTTCTATCGCGACGACATCCGGTACTTCGGAGTGGGGTTCAACCTGTCACGGTAGGTCACGCCTTCCGCCCCACCCCCAATAGATGCGGACTCAGCCCCATCAGACTCGGCTCCGCCTCGACGGCCCGGGCCGCCCTGAGCAGGTTGTCGCGCTTCCGGGCATCCGCCCACCGCTCGTCGAAGTCGCTGAAGAGGGCCGCCGGTCCCTCCAGACCGAAGATCCCCTCCACCACCACGTCGGACGCCTCGAGTTCCGCCCTGAACTCGTCGGGTGTGTGGAAGTACGCGGTGGTGAAGTAGCCGGGATGCTCGTCCGGGTTGCGGTGCTGCCCGTCGTCGAGGTCCTGCTCCATCATCGTCACGAACGCCGGGTCGGCGAGTCGGTCCAGCGTCAGCCCGTTGAAGAGCGACGCCCACCGCGTAATGCACGCGGCGAACAGGAAACCACCGGGCTTGAGAACGCGCGCGGCTTCGGCGAGGGCGGTCGCTCGATCGCCCGGCGTCGTGAGGTGATACAGAGGGCCCAGAAGGAGGACGACATCCATGGCGCCATCCGGAGCCTCGAGGGCGCGGGCATCTCCCACCTCTGCAGAGGCCAGCGGCCTCGCTGCCGCGGCATTGCGATCCCTGGCCAGGTCGACCAGGCGGAGCACGGGATCCACGAGATGGACGTCAGACCCCTTCGCCGCCAACCAGAAGGCGTAGGCGCCTGCGGCACCGCCCACGTCGAGGACGACGCCGGGGGGGAAGGGTGCGAACCGGGTGATGAGTTCCTTCGTCCGGGCGGCCTCGATCTGGGACGATCCCTGCGACAGCCGCTTCTCCTCAGGGCGACGCTCGTAGTACGACCGTACAGCCTCTTCCAGGCGCGGCAGGTCGCTCACGTCACCCGTCTCCCCGACTACATCCGGTCCGAGGGGAAGACGACCACGCTTTCGTGGCCGTTCGTCCCCACCGCGGCTACCCCGTAGAGGTAGTTGTCGATGACCATTCCCTCGAGGGTGAACTCGGTGACGTCGCCGACGAACCGCGAATGCCGCCATTGGGGTGCCGTAGTGTCGCGCCAGTAGATCCTGTAGCCGGCGAGGTCGGGGTGGTCGACCGCGTCCCAGCGAAGCGTAGTCGATGGCCGGACGGCGCCGCCGATGGCCACGTTCTCGGGTGCGGGCGGGGCCCACGCGAGGGAGGCGAGGACGGCCGCGTTCACCGCGGTCAGTCGCGCGGCGAAGTCGAAATCGACGTGCTCGATGACGTCGCCGTACTCGATGCCGTTCTCCACTCGCAGGTCCTGGTGCTGGCGCTCGTACTGCTCGTTGGTCTCCATGATGCGAACGCCGGGAAAGCCCGCATCATTGAAGGGCCGGTGGTGCCCTCCCCGTCCAAAGCGATCCAGTCGGTAGACCATGATGGCTTCGAGGTTCGTGAAGTACGTGTCGGTGATCCGGTGGACGTACCGGGCCAGCTGCCGGGATGGACCGTCGACCTCGCCACCGAAGAAGCGGTAGCTGCGGATCTCCTGTTCCGATGCGGTCACGGGGTAGGGCTCGGAGAAGACACGGAACGTGTTGTTCTCGATGACGCCGTTGATGCCCTCGATGTTGCCGATCATGTCGTTGTTGAGGACGCCTACGATGTCCCACCCCTCGGCCCGGGCGACCTCGGCCATGTGCTGCCCTCCCCACAGGCCCTGCTCCTCACCGGAAAGGCCAACGAGCACGACGCTCGTAGGGAATTCGTACTGGGTGAGGATCCGGGCCGCCTCGATGACCCCGGCCATGCCCGAGGCATTGTCGTTGGCCCCTGGAGCGTCGGTGACCCCGTCCGATCCGTTGGACGCCCGAGAGTCGATGTCGCCGCTCATGATGACGTACCGATCGGGGTGGACGGTCCCTCGAATGATGCCCACGACGTTGACGACGTTCACAGGCTCGGGGAGCCGGCGGCTGTCCTCGGGTCCGAAGAGGCGGCCCTGGTAGAACACCTCCATGCAGCCTCCGCAGTCCGCCGAGATCTGGTCCATCTCCGCCTTGATCCACCGCCGTGCTGCCCCGATTCCGCGGGTGGCCGACAGGGTGTCGGACAGGGTGTTCCTCGTGCCGAAATCGACGAGCGTCTGGATGTCGGCTCCGATGCGCTCCGGCGAGGCTGCCTCGATGATCTCGTAGATGGTGGCGTCCGTGGCGGGCGGAGCAGCCTGCGCGGATACCGCCGACGGCCACGGGGCCAGCACGGCCACCGTCAGGAGAGAGGCAACGGAAACTCGGCGGAGAACGGATGGCTTCACGGCTACGGCACCTGGGTCTGAGCGGATGGCGTGGGCACGGTCGATGGACGAACTTAACGGCCACCCTCGCCCCAACGACACAGGAGTCCCCCATCTCCCTTCCCGCGGGCATACCCGAGTCGTTCGACGGACCGGCGGCATGGATCGGGCGCGACATGCAGGGCCGCGCGCACCAATGGATCCATGAGCTGAACGACGACGAGATCGAAGACCTGGAGCAGGCCGCGCGCCGGTACCTGGACCTTGGACGCGACGTGGGTGAGATCACCGCCGAGGCGTTTCCGCTTCAGCGGTTCGGCGCGCACCTCACCAGGCTGAAGGAGACGCTACTGCACGGAATCGGCTTCGAGGTGATTCGAGGCCTCCCCATCGAGCGGTACGACCAGCGCACGGCGGCCACGATCTTCTGCGGCATCGGGGCGCACATGGGGAGCGCCCGATCGCAGAATGCCGCAGGCCACATCTTGGGCCACGTCCGTGATACGGGGGCGTCCTCGAAGGACGCGAACACGCGGATCTACCAGACCGCGGAGCGGCAGAGCTTCCATACGGACAGCGCCGACATCGTCGGCCTCATGTGCCTGCGCGACGCCAGGGAAGGGGGCGATTCACTCCTCGTGAGCGCTCTGGCCATCTACAACCGACTCAGGGCCGGGCGACCGGACCTCCTCGAGCGCCTCTTCGATCCCATCGCCACCGACCGCCGAGGCGAAGTCCCGCCGGGCGCGAAGCCGTACATGGAGATCCCTGTCTTCAGTTGGTACGAAGGCCATCTCACGGTCTTCTACCAGCGCCAATACATCGAGAGCGCTCAGCGATTCGATGGGGCCATGCGGCTGACGCCGGAGCACGTCGAGGCCCTGGATCGACTCGACGCACTGGCCAACGACCCCGGGATGCACGTCAGGATGCGGCTGGAGCCCGGCGACATGCAGTTCGTGTACAACCACTCCCAGCTCCACGACCGGACGTCCTTCGTGGACTGGCCCGACCCCGGCAAGCGACGCCATCTACTGCGCCTCTGGCTTTCGCCGGCGGGAGACCGGGAACTGCCTCCCGTCTTCGCTCAGCGGTACGGATCGCTGGAGGTCGGGAACCGGGGGGGCATCATCACGGAGGAAACCGTCCTCAGCGCGCCCATCGATTGAAGCGGCGACGGGGGCCCCGCCTCAATCCACGGGGTGACCTCGGCCTGCCTCGTCGTCGGACTCCCGACTGGAGCGCTCCACCAGGCGCCTGATCTCCTTCAATACGGCGTCGCTCGGTCGGGCCCTCATGCGTCGCCGCTTCCCCTCACATTCTTCCAGATACTTCTTCAGCGTGTCCATCGGTCGCCTGCGGCCAAGGGCCGCGGTGCGAGTCATCGCGTCCATCGATCTGCACCCTCTACGTGCAAGTTCGAGGCCGCCGGTGGCCATCTGGAGCGTTGGCTTCGCGACACTTCGGGCCGCCGCTCGGTTCAGCCCTCCGTGTCCACCTCGGGAGCCACCGGCACCGTCAGTCGCGCGCCGACGGAGAGCCGCCGCGCCGACACGGTTGGGTTCGCCGCCTGGATCTCGGCGGTGCGGATCCCGTAGCGCATGGCAATGACCGAGAGCGTCTCGCCAGGACGGACCACGTGCTCCACGAACGTCACCCGGCGCTCGGGCGCGAGCCGGGAGTAGTTGACCTCGAAGGCGTGGGCGTGACCCGCGGGGACTTTGAGCGTCACCTCGCGCCCGGCCGGGGTGATCCCCCGCACGAACTCCGGGTTCAGACGTACGATGTCCGCGTACGACGTCTCCGCCGCGCCGGCCACGACGTCCAGGGTGGTCTGATCGGGAACGCGAACCACCTCGAAGGTCAGACGCTCCGCCGGCGGGGACGTGAATCCGTAGGGCTCGGGGTTGCTGGCGATCCACATGGCTCCGTACAGCTTGGGCAGGAAGGCCCGGGTCTCCGGAGCGAAGTGGTGTCGGAGGGCCCAGAACAGGCTATCGGTGCGAGGCTCACCGGGCGCGTGCCGACGTAGGATGCGTCGTACGCGGGTAGGGCCCGAGTTGTAGGCGGCCAGGGTGATGAACCAGGACTCGAACTCGTCGTTGAGGTCCACGAGGTACTCGAGGGCCGCCGCAGTGGAGCGTTCCACATGACGGCGTTCGTCGACGAGGGGACTCACTTCGAGGCCCAGACCGCGGGCGGTGGGCGACATGAGCTGCCAAAGACCCACAGCGGACGCCCTACTCGTGACCCCGGGCGCGTAGCCACTCTCGATGAGGGGCAGGTAGCGGAGGGACGGGGGCAGATCGTGAACCGCCAGCGCCGAATCGACGGTGGCGCTCAGGGAGGCCATCCGTTCGAGGAAGTCGGGAAACCACAGGGATGCGGGTCCCGTCCAGTAGCCCATCCAATCGTGGACGCTCCGGGCGAAGTCCTTGTCCCGCAACACCGGAGAGGAGAGGAACGCGTCTCTCGACTCGGCAGGCACCCACGCCTGCAGGTAGACCTCGAGGGAGACGCCATCGAACTCCACGGGAATCACCGGGAGCGCGGGAAGTCGGCTCGCCACCGGCTCGGGCGCCGGGGCCGCCGCCGGCGGTGTGTCGAGATCCAACCGGCTGCCGGCGTACGCCACGACTCCGACGGACCCGAGGATCACGACAGCGATGGCCAGCGGCGGGGGCGGGGGCCGCCCCGTCCGGATGATCCACCGGTGGCGCGCGGCGGTCCATAGCGAACGGAACGGGCCTCGGGCCCTCCTTCTCGCTCGGTTCTTCATGGCAGCGTGAGGGCTACGCCTCACAGCTCCAAGGCTACGTCCAGGCGCTCGAGGTCGTTGATGACGGTGAACTCCCCGCCACCCGCCTCCACCCGATCACGCCAGGCGTCGAGTCTCGTCGCGTAGACCCGGGGATCGACGTTGTCGGGCCGGAGCTTGGTGACATTCAAGGCGATGACCCGGACTCCTTCGAGTTCCATGGGGAAGTCGCGGATGAAGCCTTCGGGCAAATCCTCTTCCATGTCGGAGAAGATGAGAACCGTCCTCCTGCCCGGGCCCACCTCTTCGAGCCACTCCGCGGCCTGCAGAACGCCGCCGGTGATGTCGGTGTGGGCGGCGGCGGTCACGGTGTCGGTGAAAGCACCGACCTGTTCCATGAAGACCCGCTTCTGGTCGTTGGCCACCGACGGACGGGAATCGAACGTGACCCGCATGATGATGTCCTTCTCGCTGAAGCTGCCGCCGTCGATGCGAGCGACGCCGAACGAGTCTCCTGGATCGAGGGTGCCCAGGAGATAGTTGATGACCGAGCGGGCACGGTCGAGCTCGCCGGCGTACGTGCCCGAGGTATCGAGAAGGAGGAAGACACCGGTCCCCGGAGGGGTGCTCGAACAGCCTGTGAGGGCGAGAACCGCCGCCAGCACGAGGCTTCCGAGTCGATTGAATCGTTTCATGGTCAGGCTCCCGGATGGGGTTCCGGCCTCAGGCCGTCGAGGTCGTTCGGTCGGCAGCCACATCTCGTGTGCGCCGCTCGCGGCCCGTGAGCACCAGCTCTTCCACCTTCAGGGGCAGGAAGACGACGACGTCGTAGAGTTTGTTGAGCGCCTTTCCGGCGTGGTCGGCACCGAAGCCGATCATCTCGACGGTGAAGGCGGCGGCCCGCAGCGCACCGGCCGTCACCTGTCCCAGGACGATCCGACCCGAGTGGATGAAGGACTCCAGCGGGATGGCGACGAAGGTCAGTGCAAAGGGCAGGATGAATCCCATGACCATCTGCCCGACGGCGGGAATCCACATGAACTCAGGGCGGGCAACCGTGCTACCAGCAAGCTGTTGCGTCAGAGCAGCCCGGTCGGCAGCCAGCGAATCGCGCATGTACGCCAACGACGACTCGATGCCCGCGAGGATGAACAGGATGGAGAAGGCGGCCCACGCCATCTGTCTGCGCGTGCGGCCGTCGAGCCGGCCGATCACCGGGAAGAGCCGGGTGATGCGGAGGGACTCCATGAGGAAGAGCCCCATGGTGATCTCGATGAGAATGATCACCAGCGCTGCCACGTCCGACGTCTGCATCGATCCCAGCCGGCTGGTGGCACCCACCATCTCGGACATGGGGAGTGCGATGAGCTGGAAGTTGATGAATCCGCCCAGCGAGGCCACAACCAGCACGAGGCTCGCGGTGACGAACTGGGTCAGGGTCGACGTGGCGAGCTTCCGTTCGGCGACATTGGACTCCCGGGCGATCTCCCGGTAGCGGTCCATGAGCTCGTCGAGGTGTCGGGCCCTCTCGAAGATTCCGGCCACCGACTGCTCCACGCGACCGAGGGTGGACGACATGGCACGCCACGCCGGCACCATGCGGGCCAACAGCTCGTGTCGTTCGCGACTCGTGTCGCGGTAGGACTCCATAGCCTGGTCGTGGGCATCCTCGATAGACGTCCGCAGCGCGTCCACCGCCTTCGCGGCGGCGCTTTGGTCACCGGCCTGGCGAACCAGCTCCCCCGCAGCCTGGAGGGTCCGCGTCCACGACTCGGGAGCAGGGGGCGTGTCGGTCACCCTCTGATAGTCCTCGTCGATGCGAGCCACCTGATCGGCGAGCTTCCGGTGCAGCACCGGGTACGCACCCAGGTCCCGGTCCACGGCATCGGAGATGCGGCGGAACTCCTGCTCGATCTGGCGCTCGGTGTCTTCGAGCCCCTCGCTGAGCAGGACCTCCCGGGTCCGGTCGGTGAGGCGTTCCTGAACGCCGCGCAGCGCGGCGGCTACGCGTTTGCACCCTTGGTTGATGGCGCGCGCGACGCCCTGGATACCGCGGTGGGCGGGTGCGCGGGCTCCGTAGAGCACGAGAATGAGCGTCACGAGAAGCAACGCAGCGGACAACGCCGGGTTCTCCGGCCAGATCATGAGCCAAGTAGGCATCGTGCGTCTCTCCATCACTGGATGAGTGCAGGTGCCTGGGGGGATGCGCCTCGAACGGCAGGCTACGAGTCCGCCCGAACAGGGGGCGGATCGCGGCTCCGATGGGGCGACTCGGGGATGCAGAAAGGGTGCCACCGGCGTGTGGAAAACCGCGGCGCGACGCCGTAAGCAACCCCTCTGGAAGGACTTGGCGGAGATTGGCGCTCGGGGCGGAACCCCTCGTGGACCGGCACGAACGTCCAGGGGGCGGCAGACGGGTGCCGGCGTCCGGTGGAGGAGGGCAGGGGCTCTGCTTTCGCAAGGGGAGGCAAGACATTAATATTCGCCAGGAAAAGAAATAAGGCACTGCGCACTCCCAAGGCCGACCGATGACCGAGCCCCTCTCCGACCTCGAAGTCCTGGCCCTGGCCGCCGTCCTCCAGCTCGGTCCCGAGGCCTACGGCGTGTCCATCCGGGACGAGATCCGAGAGCGCACGGGGCGCACCGTCTCCGTCGGCTCCCTGTACAAGGCCATCCACCGCATGGAGGACCGGGGCTACGTCTCCACCTACGTGGGAGAGCCCACCGGCGTGCGCGGAGGACGGGCGAAGAAGCACGTGAAGGTGGAGAACGCAGGCCGCGAGGCCCTGAACGACGCGCTTCGCGCCTTGGGAGCGATGGTGGAGGGTCTCGACGTGGACCTCGGCGTGACATGACCGGGCCGAGACCGCCGAGGTGGATGGCTCGGCTGCTGAGGGCGGTGCTCCCGGTGGAGGAGCGGGACTTCATTCTCGGCGACCTGGAGGAGGAGTTTCGGCGCGCGACGACGAGCGCAGGAAGGAGTCGGGCCGTGCTGGGCTACCTGTGGGAGGGGACGCGGACGGCGCTGTCCCTCGTGGCGTACACCTTGGACGTGGAGGGGATGATGACGGGGATCGGAAGCGATGTGCGCAGTGGGCTGAGGACGTTCAGGAGGCGACCGGGGTTCGCCGCGGTCATCGTCCTGATGCTGGGCGTGGGCGTAGGAGGTGCCACGGCGGTGTACAGCGTGCTTCGGGGGATCGTGCTCACCCCCCTCGAGTTCGATGATCCCGACGAAGTGGTCATGCTCTGGGGACGCAGCGCCGAGTATCCCCGCGCCCCCCTCACCGTCGGCGACTACAACGCGCTCGTCGATGGAGTGCGTGCCTTCGAATCGGTCACCGCCTCGTGGAGCAACACGGCCCTCCTCATGGGGGAGGGGGACGCCGAGCAGGTCAGCGTCGGTTGGGTGACGCCCGAGTACTTCGACGTCGTCCCCGTGACTCCCGCCGTGGGCCGCACCCTGCGGGATGGCGACGAGCTCGGAGTGGTGGTTTCGCACGCCCTCTGGATCCGGCGTTGGGGGGGCGACCCGCAGGCGGTCGGCCAGTCGCTGAGGCTGCCGGGCGCCACGTTCGAGATCGTCGGCGTCCTGCCACCGGACCGGAACCCGAATCTGTCGAGCTTCGGGGGCAGCCGTACGGCCTTCGACGTCTGGCGACTTCAGCCCGACGAGTGGCTGCAGGGCGACGACCGGTCCGTGGGCTGGCTCCGTGCCACCGCCCGGCTTCGCGATGGCGTGACGGTCGCCCAGGCCCAGGCCGAAACCGACGCCTTCATCGCCCGCGTGAACGAGACCGTGACGTCCCGGGATGGGGGAACGGATCTCCGCGTCGACCTCATTCCGGTGAAGACCGACCTCGTCGGGAACGTCGCCAGCACCCTGTGGATCCTGCTCGCCGCCGTACTGGGGGTGCTCCTCATTGCCTCGGCGAATGTGGCCAACCTCATGCTGGTGCGCGGGGAGGCGCGGTCCTCCGAACTCGCCTTGCGCGCGACGCTGGGTGGATCCAGGCCTCGCCTCGTCCGGCAACTCTTGGTGGAGAGCGGTCTGCTGGCCGTCGTGGGCGGGCTCCTCGGGGTTGTCGTCGCATCCCTGGGTCTATCGACGCTCTTGTCCCTGGCGCCTCCCAACCTGCCCCGCCTCGAAGCCGTCGGGCTCGACTGGACGGTCTTCGCCTTCGCGCTGGGCATCACGGCGCTTGCGGGGCTCGTGTTCGGCCTCGCGCCGGCCCTCGGCGCCGGTCGCGCCGATCTGGCGGCGGCGCTCGGCGATCGCCGGAGCACGGACGGGCCCCAGCGCCGCATGCTGAGCCGCGGACTCATTGTCGCGGAGGTGGCGCTTTCGTTGACGCTCCTCACCGCCACGGGGCTGCTTCTTCGCAGTCTCGCAGGTCTCCACAGCGTCGATCTGGGCCTCGAGCCTCGTGGGGTGGTGACCTTCGCCCTCGAGGCACCGGATTGGGGCGACTCGTCGGAGGAGGCCGCGTCGACCATGACGGCGTACCTCGAGTCCCTTCGCTCCGTGCCGGGTGTCGAGTCGGCGGCCTTCACCAATCGCGTCCCCCTCGGTGGTGGCCTCTTTACGGGCAACTACCGTACGGAAGAGATGGTGGTCGCCGATGCCCAGGGCATCGAAGCGTCCGTCCGCTGGGTAACGCCCGACTTCTTCGAGACGTTCGGAGGCCGGCTCCTCCGGGGGCGGGCCTTCCGACCCGACGACGGACTGGGCGTGGCCATCGTGGACGAGCTGGCGGCCCGTCTCGCGTGGGGCGACGAGGACCCCGTGGGGCGCCGTATCGAGACGTCCTCGGTGGGCGGCGACGAGCAGTGGGCCGAGGTCATCGGTGTGGTGGCCCCCATGAAGCACGCCGGAGTGGCGGCTCCGGCGAAGGAGACCGTCTTCCTGCCCATGCTGGCGGCCGCCGACCAACAGAACTTCCGGTACGCAGCCGTCCGCGTGAACGGGGACCCGTTGGCGTCACTCGAGGCCATGAGGGCCGCTGTGCGCACCGTGGACGGTAGTGCGGTTCTCGCGCGGGTGAGGCCATGGTCGGCGCCCTGGCGCAGATCGTCCCGGACATCG